>JAJYHI010000039.1 GCA_021784835.1 bacterium | reverse complement strand
AAGCCGCAAAAATAGGTTATATTTCCGGAGCGTTGCAAGCGGGAGAAGCCGCCGGATACGGAACTACCGGAGCGGCTAAAGAAACCGCCGAGGTCAACGCTATCGAAAGTTATAACGCCGCCGCAACCGTCGGAACCAAGAACGCCGCCTATGCGGGATACGCTAAAGGCGTAAATCAGATGAACGACGTCTTTACTTCGTTTTTGGCGTCTCCTAAAGGCTCTGAAGCTTATCATAAACTCGGCGAAATAACCAATGCGTTTTTAAACAACTCCAATCCGGTAATTCGCAATATATCAAGAAACTTATTCGCTCAGGACGCATCAAAGTTCACCGTCGATACGAGACAGCTTACCGGCAATAGCCAGCATTCCAAATCTGCGAGCGCGGATAGGGGTTCTAAATCTAATACTCAAGTTGGTGTAAAGGGCGAAGTTAAAGCAAGCGGTGGTTTATCTTGGAAAAATACAGGGGGGACAGTCGGCGAAATTGCCGGCGGAATTCTTGGTTCTCTTTTCGCCGCAGGATCGGATGTCGCTACCGAAGGAGTGGGTATTGCGGGTAACGCGGCGGAAGTCGGCACGGGAGTGGCTCTTGGTAGAGAGATAGGCGGCAGTGTCGCAGGCTGGATACAACATACTTGGGATAATTGGACAGGCTCGGACAAAAAAACTACCAATACCCATACCGATACCCTTGCTCATACAACAGGCAATACTACGGCTGGAAGATTTGCTACTTTGCTAAGCAATGGAACGAATGCCCAAAGCATATATGAAATAGTCCACAAAGATGGTTATATAGACAAAAACACTGAACCTACAACTCCGAAAATGCCTAATACTCCAAAGTGATTATAATAAAAAATCCCGCTTTTTAAGGCGGGATTTATATATTTATAAATTTGATAAATTTTTATTATTAATCGTCGTCAAAAGAACTAAAAAAACTGTTAAAATGGTTTCCTGAAGATAAGTTAAAGGATGAGTCGTTAAACATAGCTTCATCTAATTCCTTTATGCCTTTGAGAGGATCTTCTATAGTCCTTGGGTCTGCCGGCACAAATTTAAGTTTTCCTCTCCGGACTCTTACTATTACCGAAATTACGCTTAAAAGGGCTATTCCGAATCCCACGCCGACGATTACGAATAATATTATGTTTGCAATATGAGCCGCTTGTTCAGACATTTTATTTCTCCTTTCCTTTCGCCCTACCTCATCGGGCATTAACTTTACCGCCTCTATTCCCCAATAGAGTCTTTCAATTTTATTTATACTACCAAATATATTAAAAGTCAAATTAAAGGGCTTGAAGTGGCAAATAAGGGCGGTTTTTAGGAGAGATTAGGAAATGGTGTTAACGGCAATAAAAATAATTAATACTTAATTTTTTCCTTTATATTCCGATAATTGTATGATATATTTCTATAATATTTCTTGCGACGGCGTTATTCCTGAACGTATCTCCGTAAATTATTATCCGACCTTTATTTCGCTTCATACGTCTATCGCACTTTCGAACGTCTCGCAAAAAATAATCGTGTCTATATCTATGCTTAAATCCATTTCGCAGGCATATTTTCCTTTTTCGTCGTCGTATATTTTATATGCGCAGTTTTTGCAGGTTTTATCCATAACGGCTCCTTTGTTAATTTGTTCTTTGTTCCTTATTACTCCGTTTGTTTAGGTTTGTTCTTTGTTACCTCATCGTAGCCCTTAATACGGCGTTTCTGATTAAATCGGCGTCCTGTTTGCTATAGGCGTAATTTTTGTAGCCTTTATTCATACAAACTTGTTCTTCTGGCTCTACCGTTTTAGACCTTAAAAACTCGTCGATGTCTTGAATAGTAAAAAGAGTTTTAGCTCCTATTTTTATATGCCTAATTCTTTTGGCTCTGGCAAGAGCGTATAGATATTCTTTTGAAATATTCATATATACGGCGGCTTGTTTGACAGTTAAATATTGTATATCAGGCAAACCGATAGTATTTTGAGTATCAGTAGTAGTTTTATTAGCGATTAACATAAAACGCTCCTTTTAAAAAACTCTAAATAAAGACGTTAACCTTGCTACGATTATTTCTTCAGGGCGACATTCCATATGAATATCTTTATAATTATTGTTATTTGATTTTAAGACAAGCTCGCCCAAGTTGCCCCTAAATACTTTTTTGACGGCAACGTAGATTGAAAAGTCATCCTTTAAATAAACGACGTAAAGCTTGCCTTCGGTAAAATCTTCCGGATCGGTAAAAAAAGATGCGGTAAAGATATCGCCTTCGTTTATAATATGCGACATCGAGCCGTTAGCCATTACGCCGGTAAAACCGGTTTTATCAACAGATTTAAACTTAAAGTTTTTGCAAATTAATGGATTGCTCTTAAGGAGGGTTAATTCTAAAGCTTCTTTCGAATCTAATCCGTCGATTTTGGAATAGATTGAATTGTTCGTTGCTTCTAACGCTAATTGCATAACAGATTCTCCTTTTTTAAAATGTTTTTAATGAAATCTTCCGCTTCTTTATAAGTGCCGAAAGTTTCTTCCGAATATAGTTCTTCCCGTCCGATTAAAAAATAGCAACAATAATCGGATTTTAATTTTTCGACTTTGGCAAGACGGACGTCTTTGACCCTTGCAGTTACCTTTTCGCCTTTTGAGGTTATCAGTTCGATGAACATTTTAGTCCTCCTTAAAAAATAACTTTTAATTAAGTATGATATTTGTTATAATACAATTAAGTTATTATATTGTTATTCATACTTGCAAGCATAATAAAAGATTTTATGACGTTTGTCATTAGAAAAATTTAAACCTGTATGCTAAAATGAAAGCAGACTAATTTTTAAAGGAGATTAAGCCAATGGAAAAACTCGGAAAACTTATTCAGGATTTAAGAAAAAGAAAAAATTATACAGTGGAAGAATTTGCGAAAGAGATCGATTTAAAACATATCAGCGTAAATTTGATAGAAAACGGACAGAGGCTTCCAAGCGCGGAAAAGCTGGAAAAAATAATAGAAGTCTTGAAATTGAACAACGATACGGTAGAGGAGCTTTACAGGACGTTAATCTTCGAAAAGTTAAAAGACGCCGTGGAAGAAAGCGTTTTAAAAAAGATATTGTTCGATAAAAACGTTATGCCTGCGAAATTCATATCGAGAGTAAAAAAAGACGTCGAATACGAAAGATTTAGATTGTCGGGAAAGCTAAAAGAGGTATTGGCGGGAGAAGGCAAATTTTCCAAAAAAGAAATAATAAATCTTGCAGAAGAATTAAACCAACCGGCGGAAGAATATTTAAGCCTTGCAGAAATAGTTCCGGATGAACTGACGGAATTTACGAGGTATAAAGGGGCGAACGATTTTATAAAGACTTTGTTAAATATTAAAAATCCTCAGAAAATAGAAAGCTTGATTAAAGATTTTACCGACGTTATCGAAACCCTTAATTCTTAAAAATTATTCATGAGAGATAAATTAGAAGATTTGTGGCAGTATAGAGCCGTATTTACCGGCAAATTCGTTAAGTTCGGAATCAAGTCCGACAGAAAAGGAAATCCCGTATCTACAGTACTCTTATCTGAAATAAGAGACGAATCCGGCATTTACCTATGCGACCATATGTGGATAGACGACACAAAAGGTTTTTATTCGCTTGATTTAATAGCAGGCGATACCGTCCAGTTTTACGGAAAAGTCGAAGCTTACAAGAAAGGATATAGGGGAAACAGGTATATCGATGTTATGTCAAAAAAACCTATGAAATGGGATTACAAAATAACGGACATTATGGGAGTCAAAAAAATAATTCCGTCTTACGACGACTATGCGGATGGCTATGAAATGTAATCGCAATAAAACGGTTCTAATCCGATTAAAGCTGGTTTTAAATAACAGTCAATGGTTTTATACCTAAAGATGAGTTTCCGAGCCTTAAAACGCAAATTAGAAAGGATTTTTTGATAATAATGATAAGGTGGATAAAATAAGGAAAAACTTTAGGTTTAAAAAATTAAATCTACAACTATTATAAATATAAATTTGATAAAATTTCTTCAATATCATCAGTTGTTAAATAATCAATTAATGCATGTCTTTTCCCGATGCCATTCATAGATGTTCCCACCATAAACCCTTTTTTATTTTTACTTGAAATCCAATATCTATCATGCCAATCATCATTAGTCTTATGAATAATATTTATTGAATTATTAATTTTTTTTAATTCATTTTCAATTTTTCCTTTTATAATATCATTGAATTTGATACTTGTAATTATTGTAAGATTTTTAATGGAAGGTATAAAATTACCAAAAATATCCTTTATTAAAGATAGATAATCTGCTTCATTGCAGCTATTTGGATAAAAATATGGGTCAATAATTATAAACTCATCTTCGATTTCAATTTTTTTCAAAAAGTTAGAAAATATATTTTTAATATCGTCGATGTTAGTATTTTTTTTAACAAAATCTTCACTCAACATGGTCATGTTAAATATTTTAGAACAACCATTATTAAGCAAATATTTTTTGCAAAAAATCAATAAACTTCCTTCATTGATTTGTGTTAATTCAAAATCTCTTTTATTTATAATTATATCTTTGCCATTAGCATAGTCCTCAATAATTTTCAAATAATCAAAATTATTATCTTTCGGTATAATAGAAAGGCTTTTGTTAATTATATCATCTATAGTCATACTTATTCTCCTTTATTTTCATATTTAAGATTTATTAAAAATTCATAAATTAACAAATAAGCTACATGAACATTATTGATTTACACATTATATTAATATGTCATCTACAATTACAACAATGAGATTTGCATAAATTATATTATATTTTATGTATTATTATGCCATTACATTTTTTTAAAATATATCTTTTTGTTCTAAAAATATGCTTTTTATTAAGTAAAGCATAGCTTTCTTTGAATATTGTTTCAGGAGAAATAATTTGAATTTCATAATTATTATCTGTAAAAATATTATATAATCCATTTTCAATAACCCAATGTATTTGACATTGACTCCAATCTTTATATTTTGAATTTAATTTGTCAAATTCTTTTTCATAAAAATAAAAATATTTTAAAATTGTATATATTTCCAAAAATGCAGATATTAAAGATGCTAATGCAAATAATAAAATGATTAAATACACTAAAGAAAAGATTGGTAATATATAATTTTTGGGTGAAAAATAATCATAATACAGTGGGTATTTTACGCTTTTTACATATCTATTATTAAATATTGGAGTTATTAATACATCAGTTATAGTTGCTCCTATAAAATGGAGCAAAACATAAGAAATGTTTATGTTTTTTTTAGTAAGTTTCTCTTTATCATATGGTTGTCGCTGAATGTCCTTTAATATATACTTTTCGTTTATATTAGTTAACCCTTGCGGAACAAACACAAATAATAACGATCCTATTGTAGCTAAATATACTAAAATATTTTTCGTTATTTCTTCTGGAGTATTATTGGTTAGAAACATAATTGCAATAATTGTTATGAAAGCTATAACTCCAGCAATAACAATAATTGGGTTCTCTCGCCATAACTCTATAATGGTCATTAATATAGAATAAATAAAAAATTCAAATAAAGCTAAAACTATTATTATCACAATTATTGCCAAACTTTTATTTAATATTGGCATTTTTTTAGCGTAAAATAGTGTTAAAATCACTATTAATAATAAGACAACGCCATTAATTATTAAAAAATATGGATGTTTTTTTATAAAATCTTTATATTTATCCATAATAATCACCTATTTTTAGATTATTAATTAAATTAATTAAAGTTCAATTAAATAAATAATACAACATAAACTTTACTATTACAATTTTTTTAAAACACAATTTTTTTAAAAAAAATATTTAAAATCTCAAATAATTTACTTCCTACTATGTATTATTTTCGGATAGAATTATAATATTCCGATAAAAAAACGGATTAAAAAATATACTTTTCAAGTTAATTTATCTTAAAAAATATCCTATAATAATATTTAAGGATATTAAGAATTTTGGAGGATAGAAATGAACGAAATTATAGTAGTAAACGAAATTCAAAAATCCGGCGGCAAGACCAAGCTCGTCCGGACGGAATTAAAAGGAAACAATTATTACGAAAACGACAATATCGTTTTTTATTCCGCCGAACAATTGAAAGCCCTGCTCGAAGGGACAGCAAACGAATTTCATAAACTTGCAATCTTGATAATGTACGAAACCGGCGCCAGGGTCGAAGAGGCAAGAGCTTTGAAGTTTTCTGACGTGGAAGCGGGAACCGGCAGGGTTAAAGTGTTAACGCTAAAACAACGAAAAACTAACAAAACATTCCGTTATTTGAAAATATCCGACAAACTTATGACTTTAATCTTAAATCACCGTATATCGCATAAATTAAATGATAATGATTTTATCTTGTCTAAAAAAACCAGCGGTCCGGCGATAGCCAGAAAAAGTATTTCGTATATTATTAAATATAACACGGAAAAGATACTTGGCAAAGATTATCTCGATAAAGCTCATCCGCATGCCCTAAGGCACACCAGGGCGATTCATTTATTGGATTCCGGCATGAATATAATGCTCTTGAAAAACTTTTTAGGGCATAGTAATATTAGCAATACGCTGATATATCTTAAATATTCGAATAAGGATTTAGCGGAAGCGATAGGCAGGGCAAATAATATTCTTGTTTGACCGTCTGCATTGCGGACTATAAAAATAGGGAGCATTATGTCGCGATTATTGATATTAAAACAAAAAAAGTATGTATTAATGTTTATTGCTTTTTTAACGATATTGTTGTATTCAATATCTGCTTACGCTGTTTCAGGTTCTTCGCTTTTTGAAAGAAAAGGGTGTATAGCATGTCATGTCATTAACGGAAATGGCGGTTCGGTTGGACCAAGTCTTTCGCATATAGGGAGTAGAAGGAGCCTTTCTTGGATTAAAACCCAGATTGTAAATCCTTCGGCTCATTTTGCGCCAGGAAGCACTGTTGTATTAAACGGTAAAACATATATGGCTATTATGCCCAGCCACGAAAACATGTCGTCTGAAGATGTAAACGCTATAGCAGAATATCTTGAGTCGTTAGGCAATAAAAAAAACGCTAAAACGACAATCCATACTAAAACGGACAATAATAATAGTAAATTAATAAGTGAATTTAACAGTAGAACAGATACTATAAATAACGATATAAATAATATAGAGCCCAACACATTAAATAATATATCCACGCTTTTAAGTCTTACAAGCGGGTATATTTCATTTCTTCGTTATGTTATTAGAAATACCAATGACAGTGCATTGCAAAACCAGGCGGAATCCAATATTAAACAAATGCAGTCTGAGCAGAATAATTTGTTTGGCGATAAAGAACAAATTGTTCAATGGTGTAATAATATTCCGCTTCAATATCCTACGGGTATGCCTTTAGAATTAGATTTAAAATGGGATTCAATATGTAGATGATTTTTAATCTTATATGGACATTATAGGAAAAAAATAAATGGCGATTCATTCCACTACAGCAAGCATGCTAAAAGAATCCTTGCCAGAATTATTATACGCCGCAAAGTTTTGCGCTAAATATAGAAAAGATTGCCATGTATGGGGAAAGTTTAAAACCGGAGGATGCTTAGGTTTCCCAGCAGCAATTTTATTATTTTCTATTGTTGATTCTATTGGCAGTTATTTTCGTGGAAATAAAAATATTGAAATAACTATTGATTCAAAACCTACTTTAATTAAAGGTACAGGATCTGAACATTTTAAAATTTTAAACAGTAAATATTTCAATCAAGATTTAAGCGGTGATTGTATTGAGGCATTATATGAAAAATTTCGTTCGCTGTTGGTCCATAATAGCGCCATCGGTAAAAATACAAGCATGAATATAAGCAATGGGGGATATGGTGGGCCGTTTCAAGAAATGACAATTAAAACCGAGAAAATTTATTATATTTACATTAATGAATTTTGCGATTTATGCGAAGAAGCGATAAACGAATTTATTAAAGACATAGATAGTATCGTTCCAATTAGCAAGCAGGGGAAAAACTTTCATTAGAAGAGTCAACTTTAAGACGCAAGAGTTATTGAAACTAAATTGCAAATTCCAAAACATAATGGAACCGAGCGGAAATTTTAATTTTATCTAATTTTGAAAACCAAAGATTTTTTGAGAAATTAAAGCCGAATTTAAATAAAATATTAGAGAAACATTAATGCTAAATAAAACCTCATTAGACTTAGACGGCGTTATATTCGACTACGAGAAAACTTTCAGGAAGAAAGCCGCAGAACTCGGTCTAAATATTTCAATCAAGCGTTCTGAAATTTACAATATGGCGGACAGATACGAGATTACGGCGGAGCAGGTATCTTTAATCAATTCAAAAATTGACTTTTCCGATATGGAAGTTTTTGACGAGGTCATAAATCTAAAGCATCACATTAAGAATATCAAATGCTTTATAACGTCAAGCCCGAAAGAAGCTTTGCATTTAAGGAAATTAAACGTATTAAAAGTATTAGGCAAAGACATTCCCGTATATCATGCCGATACGAAAGAAAAGCATAGAATTATTTCCGAACTTGGAATAAAATATTTCATAGACGATTATAATACGGTAATTCGCAATATAGAATTAAACTGTCCGGAATGCAACGCTTATTGGCTCAATAGAGGTTACGGAGATTTTAATCTGCCGGAGCCTGAGAATAAGATAAATAGTTTGACGGAATTTTTTAACGGGAAATTTTAATCATGAGTTCATTTAAAGACATTGCGTTTCAAATATTGAAAGAAACCGGCAAGCCTTTGCATAGCAATGAAATTACACAAATAGCCCTTAAGAAGGGTTGGCTTAAAACCGCCGGTAAAACGCCCGAAGCCACAATGAATGCCCAGCTTGTCGTCGATGTAAATTCTAAGAA
>JAJYHI010000005.1 GCA_021784835.1 bacterium | reverse complement strand
TTATTTGATTAAATATGATAAGTGCTTAAAACGGAAAAACCTTATAAAATATGCGGTTTTAAGTGGGGTGGATGACAGGTTTTGAACCTGCGACCACCGGAGTCACAATCCGGGGCTCTACCAGCTGAGCTACATCCACCGTGAATAAGAATAGAATATATTGTATTATTTTATCAAATTTTAGATTAAATTGAAATATATTTTTTTGATTTGATTTATTATGCTTAAAACAAAGCGTCGATACCGAGCGTTTTTCCCGAATCCGTAAATATAATAACTAATTCGCATACTATAAACGTCAGATTTATGCCTAATTCCGAGGGGCTGATCCAGTACATTGCAAGCAGATAGTTTAAATTCAGAAATATTGCTATAAGAGCGGCAAATCTTGTAAGAAAGCCTGCCGTTAAAAAAATGCCTGCGAATAATTCGCCCATAATTATTAAAATAGCGAATAAGAATGCATTTGGAACGGCGACCCTGCTTAAAAATATGCCGTAAAACCATAAAGGGTCGTGATTTGCAAAATATACTAGTTTAATATGAAAATTTGAAAAAAATTCAGGATTTACCTTAAAGTGCACCGCATAAAGAAAAAACAATCCTATGTATATTCTTAAAAAAGCATTCCAGATATTTGAATTTTTTGCCGCCATTTTTAATTTTTATATATATTAAAATATATTTTAATTGTTAATTTGTACCATTATAATATAAAATAATTAAAAATAAAATCGTAAAATCTTGGCAAATATTTTCCATTTTATATATTTTCGATATATTATAACGACTGTTTTATGATATAATTTAATCGTAACGATTTACTCAAATATTTTAATAAATATGATATTTGTAGTTCACGAACATCATGCAAGCCATCTTCACTGGGATTTAAGGATAGAAGAAAACGGTATGCTGACTTCTTTTGCTTTGCCTAAAGAACCGCCGTTAGAATCCGGCAAAAAAAATCTATCGATAAAAGTAGAAGAACATCCTCTTGCTTATGCAAACTTTGAAGGCACTATACCGGAAGGTCATTACGGAGCCGGAAGGGTAAAGATTTGGGACAAGGGTGAATATGCGCTTATTAAAAAAGATAAAAAGAAATATGTTCTGGATTTTAACGGAAATAAACTCAAAGGGGAATACACGCTATTAAAATTCGACAAAGCCGGTGAAAACGACTGGCTGTTTTTTAAAAATCACTAAAAAATTAAAAATTATTAAATTTTATATAAAACGTCAATATATCAATATAGGAGGATATCGCAATGAACGTCGATTTCGTCGTTTCTAATAACGGTAATTTTAAAAAAATGCTTTCATGCGGGCAAAGTCCATGGCTAGATAATATTTCAAGATGTATGATAGATTCGGGCGACCTTGAAAAATTAGTCAAAAACGGCGTTATTACAGGCATAACGTCAAATCCTTCAATATTTGAAAAATCGATTAATTCAGGAAAATGCGGATATCCCGAAAAGATTAAAAAGCTTGCGGCGGATAAATTAACTCCGTTTGAAATATACGATACCATAACAAGGGAAGATATAAAATCTGCGGCTCAAATACTTAAGCCGGTTTACGAAAAATCCGGCGGCAAGGACGGGTTCGTGAGCATAGAAGTTTCTCCGGATATAGCAACCGATGCCAAAACTTCGACGGAAGAAGCTCTTAGGATTTTTTCGCTTATCAACGAAAAAAACATCCTTATTAAAATACCGGCTACGAAAGAAGGGTTGGAAATTATACCCGTCCTTATAGCTAAAGGAATCAATATTAACGTTACTTTAATGTTTTCTTTAAATCATTATATAGACGTAGCAAATGCTTATATAAAAGGATTAAAGACGGCTTATGCCAACGGCTATAATCTATCAAGCATAAATTCCGTCGCAAGCATTTTTATCAGCAGGGTAGATACCATGGTCGATAAAACGATTAACGATTTAATTAGCGGCGAAGCGGCAAGCAATACCGCAAAAAAAGAGAAACTTGCCGGTTTAATCGGAAAAGCCGGAGTTGCAAATTCCAAAATAATTTTTAATAAATTTAACGAAATATTTAACGGCAGCGATTTTTCGGCATTAAAATCTAAAGGCGCAAATCCGCAAAGACTCTTATTTGCAAGCACGAGCACAAAAAACCCGTCATATTACGATTTGAAATACGTCGAGCCGTTCATAGGTAAAAATACCGTAAACACCCTGCCGGACGAGACTATAGAGCATATTGCCGACCACGGTAATATAATGCCGGATACAGCTTCATTAGAGTTTGACGAATCGTTGAAAACAGTTAACGAACTTATGGAATTAGGGATTGATTTAAATAAGGTCGGGGATAGACTTCAAAACGACGGAGTAAAATCTTTTGAAGATGCTTACGAAAAACTTTTGCAGTCGATAAAAAACACTGCGGAGATTTAAATATATACTGATTGGCATTTTTTTGTAATAATTTAAAATTTTTAATGTTAATATTTTAAAAAGAGGTAAATATAATGGATTTAAAAAGAAATTTTGAAGCGGATAAACTTGGCGAAAACGAATTAAATTTTTTAAAAGATTTTACTAAAAAATGCCGCGGCGACATTTTAAAAATGACTACTATAGCATCTTCTGGACATCCGGGCGGTTCTATGTCGTCGATAGATATTTATGCAGTATTGTATGGTTTTTGCAATATAGACCCTAAAAATCCATTCAAACCTGAAAGAGACCGTATCGTAGTAAGCCATGGACATACTTCGCCGGGCGTTTATTCCGCTCTTGGAAATTACGGATTCTTCGACGTCGAAGATGCAATTATATCTTTTAGAACTGCAGGCTATCCGTTTGAAGGACATATAGAAAAAACCGTACCCGGCGTAGAATGGGATACCGGCAACCTGGGGCAGGGTCTTTCGGCCGCGTGTGCATTTGCTTTAAGTTCAAAACTGCATGAGTATAATAATCATGTTTATTGCGTTATGGGCGACGGAGAGCAGGCTAAAGGTCAAATAGGCGAAGCAAGAAGATTTGCCGTTAAATATAAATTGAATAACCTTACCGTAATCGTCGATAAAAACGGACTTCAAATAGGCGGTAAAACGGTTGACGTTATGCCCGATAATATCGAAGAAAATTTTAAAGCCGACGGATTTCACGTTATAACAATAAACGGGCATGATTTTAACGAAATATACACAGCTATAAAACAGTCGCATTCAATAAATTCTCCAGTTGCTATAATAGCTAACACCGTTATGGGGAAAGGCGTTTCCTTTATGGAAAACCAAGCTAAATTTCACGGAGCTACGCTAAATATCGAAGACTGCAAAAAAGCCCTTGCGGAATTAGGCGAAAAAGACAATTTAGACGAAATTATAGCTAAAAAGAAAGCAGGTTTTAGCATAAAACCTCTTCCTAAAAGAAATAATAATTTCTTAATCTTAAAAGACGAAGGAAAGAAAATAGTTTATACCCGCGAAAAGAACACTGATAACCGTTCAGCTTTCGGAAACGCTCTTGCCGATATTGCAAATACTTATAAAGAAAAAAACGGCGAACAAAAAAATCTTCCTTTTGCGGTATTCGACTGCGACTTAGAAGGATCGGTAAAAACCGGAGCATTTAGAAAAGCTTTTCCTGATAATTTTTTTGAATCCGGAATAGAAGAACACAATACGGCGGTAATTTCCGGCGCTCTTTCAACGGATAATATTCTGACTTTTTTTGCGGATTTTGGAGTTTTCGGCGTGGACGAAACATACAACCAGCAAAGATTAAACGATATTAACCATACAAACCTTAAAGTAGTCTGCACCCATTGCGGAATAGACGTCGGCGAAGACGGGAAAACCCATCAGTGCATCGACTACTTCGGGCTTCTTAACTCTACTTTCGGATTTAAAGTTATATTGCCGGCAGACCCAAACCAGACCGATAGAGCAACGCGCTATATAGCGAACAATGAAGGAAACTTTGGAATAATAATGGGAAGATCTATAATTCCGGTCATACTCGACGAAAACGACAGACCTTTTTTCGGCGAAAATTATGAATTTAAATACGGCAAAATGGACGTAATAAGAGACGGCAAAGATGCTGCGATAATATCTACGGGTAATATGCTGTCTCATGCTTTAAAAGGCTGGGAAATGCTTAAAAAAGACGGTATAAACGCGATGCTTTTAAACGTATCGTGTCCAAGCGACATAGACGTCCAAGACCTTAAACTTGCCTCAAAAACAGGCTTCATTGTAACGATAGAAGATCATAACGTCAAAACCGGAGTAGGGACTTCGATAGGTTCAATGCTAGCAGAAAACGGAATATCCGTAAAATTTAGAAAAATGGGAGCAAAGTTTTACAGCTCATCGGGTAAACCGGAAGATTTATACAAACTTGCAGGTTTATCCTCCGAAGACCTATATAATTTTATAAAAAAAGAATTATAATATATCATAAATCTTAAGCCGCGAAGAGAGGAGATTGCTTCGTCTAAAATCACGGTGCCGTAATTCAATTCCGACACCGTCACAATTTTGCATAAGCGGCTTTTACGCTACGTTATTCCATGCCCTGCCGTCCGCATTTATAAGTTCGTCTGCCTCTTTCGGACCCCATGAACCTGCATCGTAATTTGGAAAAACGGGCGGTTCCATTTTAGACCAGCCGTTCATTATGGACGTAATCAACTGCCATGCTATAAGCATATCGTCGTATCTTGCGAAAAGAGTCTGGTCTCCAAGTATAACGTCGTATATCAAACGTTCATAAGCATCCGGCGGCGAAAGCCTGAAAGAAGATTTGTAGTTAAAAACCATACAGACCGGTTCTATATCCATAACGAAACCCGGTTTTTTTGCACCTATATTTATTGATATCCCTTCATTAGGTTGAATCGTTATAATTATAGAGTTCTGCTTTATGTTTTCTATACCAGCCTTGGCAAATAAACTGTAAGGAAGTTTTTTAAAATAAACCGCTATTTCCGTTTTATGCGTCTTTAATCTTTTTCCGGCTCTTAAATAAAAAGGAACTCCAGCCCACCTATAATTATCGACGTATAGTTTCATAGCCGCATACGTATCGGTAATAGAATTTGCGTTTATCCCTTCTTCTTCCTTGTAGCCTACAACCTGCTTGCCGTCGATTACGCCCCTGTCGTACTGCCCTCTTACCGTATATTTCTTAACGTCGTTAAGGCTTAAAGGCCTTACGCTTTTTAATAACTTTACCTTTTCGTTCCTTATATCGTCGGCATCGAACAAAGCCGGCGGCTCTATCGCTACTAACGAAAGCAGCTGCATCATGTGATTTTGCATCATATCTCTTATAGTTCCGGATTTGTCGAAATACCCGGCCCTAAGTCCTACGCCGATAGATTCTAAGGCGGATATCTGCACGTGGTCTATATATTTATTGTTCCAAATAGGTTCGAATATTGCGTTCGAAAACCTGAACGCAAGAATATTTTGAACCGTTTCTTTGCCGAGATAATGATCTATCCTGTATATGTCTTCCTCTTTAAACACGGACAACAGATGTTCGTTGAGTTCCTTTGCGCTTTTATAGTCGTATCCGAAAGGTTTTTCGATAACTATCTTAGAAAAACCTTCCCCCTTAAAGTCTTCCGAAACCAAATCAGCATTTTTTATGCCTTCTATGGCATCGTTATAAACGCTCGGAGGAGTAGAAAGATAATATACTATGTTTTTTGGGATTTTATATTCGTTAGATTTAGAGGTTATAAATTTACCTAATTCAGTATAACTTTCAATCTTATCGTACATGGAAGGCAAATAATAAATGTGTTTTGAAAACTTTAAAAAATCTTCTTCGTAAATAGGTCTTTTCCTGCAATGGCTGTTTAATGAAGAAAATATAGATTTTCTAAATTCCTCGTCATTCATTTTTGTCCTTGCAAAACCTATTAACACGAACGATTCAGGAAAAAAACCTTCTTCCCATAAACTATAAAGAGCGGGAAAGATTTTTATATGCGCAAGATCTCCGCTTGCGCCGAAAATCACGATTATGGACGGTTTTAAATCTGCCATTTTTTCTCCGTAAATATTATATATATAGTGCGGCTTACAATATGCTTTATATACCCAAAATTGCCGATAGAAAATTTTGGGATATACTTCCCTATATTATTTTTCCGTTATTTTTTATTTCTGCAAAATAACTCTTGCGGGAGCGCCGTTAGAATCTTTAATTTTTACGGGAAGAGCCATTAAATTATAATCGCCTGGTTCTACGCCATACAGATTAAGGCCTTCTATAATAACGACTCCGGCGCCGAGCAAAGTTTTGTGGGTATCGTGACCTATATGATAACCTTCTACGGAAAGGTAATCGACCCCCACTAGTACTACGCCTTTTTCAACCATATATTTTGACGCTTCCGGATTGACGCAAACATAATCGGCATGGAAGTTTTTATCCCCGCTGTTTATCCACTCCGAATTTTTTGTTTTAAAAATAAGCCTGTCGCCTTTTTTTATATTCAAAGGCTCTAAAAAATCCCTGTTAATAGGCGAAACGATAGGCGGCACTTCTATTACCCTGCAATTACCTATTAAATTATTTATGTCTAATCTGTCTATTCCGATTCCGTTATCGATAAAATGTTTTGGAGCATCTATATGCGTACCGGTATGAACCCCGCAGGTTATTTTACTGTTGTTTGCCGCAGCCCCTTTTTTTATCTGAGAATAATTATCTATCTCTATCTCGGGATCGCTCGGCCAGTGCAGCATACCGTCCGTTATTTCCATGCTTACGTCGATAAACATAATATGACCTCTTTAATTTTATTGTCATTACGATTTTTTACATTTTATTAATGTATAGGATGTCCGCCGAACTGGTGCCTTAAAGCGGCAAGCATTCTTGCGGCAAATGAATTTTCCTGCCTCGACCTGAAGCGCATAAAAACGGAATCTGCAAGGACTGGGGCGGGAACGGCTCTGTCTATAGCTTCTTGCAGAGTCCATCTTCCTTCACCTGAATCATCGACGATAGGTTTAAGTCCATTAAGTTCAGGATCTTCCTTAAGCGCGTTATGAGCAAGCTCTAATAGCCATGAGCGGACTACGGAAGCATGATTCCATAAATCGGAAACTTTAGTAAGGTCAATATCGAAATCGCTGGCCTTCATAATTTCAAAACCCTCGGCGTATGCTTCCATCATACCGTATTCTATGGCGTTATGAACCATCTTAACAAAATGTCCGGCGCCGTGCGGTCCGGTATGCATGTAACCGTTTTCGGGAGCAAGCGTTTTAAATATAGGCTCGCAGTGTTTAAATGTTTCTTCGTCGCCTCCTATCATAGAACAGTAACCGTTTTTTAAACCCCATATGCCGCCGCTAGTACCGCAATCCATAAACTTAATATTTTTATCGGCGCATACTTTTGCCCTTCTTATAGAATCTTTATAGTAGGAATTACCGCCGTCTATAACTATGTCTCCGTTTTGCGTGTATTGCAAAACTTCGTTAAGCATATCGTCCGTAGGCTGTCCTGCCGGAACCATAAGCCAAATTACTCTCGGAGATGTTAACTTAGAAACAAACTCCTTTATGGAATTTGAACCTATAGCGCCTTTGTTTATAGCTATTTCTTCTTTGGATAAGGTTCTGTTGAAAACTACTACTCTATGTCCGCCTTCAAGCAGTCTGAAAACCATATTCATCCCCATCTTTCCAAGGCCTATCATTCCTAATTCCATAATTAATACCTCCTTAAAATTTTTAAAAAATATGCATTGCTAAAGCAATGCGGCTATTAATTTGTCATTGCGAGCGTCAGCGGACGGAATCCAGCGCGGCTAAGGCTGGCTCCGGCGATGCTAACCAATCCCGCTTTGTCGTTAAACACGCAATTAGGTTAATCATTTAATATTTATTCGTTTATATATATATCATTATTTTTGAGCATTGCCGCTTAAACTTTTGCCTACTTCCCTTATAATATCTAATGGTATAGGCATTATCATGGTAGTATTATTGGTAGATGAAATTTCATTCAAAGTCTGCAAATATCTTAACTGAAGCGCCATCGGATTTTCCGCTATGATTTTAGCCGCGTCACTTAATCTTTGCGCCGCCTGAAATTCTCCGTCGGCGTTAATTATCTTTGCCCTTCTGTCCCTTTCTGCTTCAGCCTGTCTTGCCATAGCTCTCTGCATATCCTGCGGCATATCTATCTGTTTAAGCTCTACAACAGTTACTTTAACACCCCATGGCCCAGTATGTTTATCAAGTATGTCCTGGATTTCCATATTAATCTTTTCTCTTTCCGATAAAAGTTTATCAAGTTCTCCTTCGCCGCATACGCTTCTTAAGGTAGTCTGCGCAAGCTGAGATACGGCATAGTTGTAATCGTAAACCTGCACTATTGCATTCAGAGGATCAACTACCTTGTAATAGACGACTGCGCTTATTTTTAAAGTTACGTTATCTTTAGTAATAACGTCCTGCGGCGGTACATCGAGAGTAATTATCCTTAGGGTCACTCTTACCATTCTGTCGATTACCGGCCAAAGAAGGATTAAACCGGGGCCTTTAACTTTTATAGCTCTGCCGAGCCTGAATATTACCGCCCTGTCATATTCGGCAATTATTCTTACCGCGTTTAAAATAACGATAATTGCGACTATTATAACGACCGCAAAAAAAATCGCCCCGTTTCCCATTTTATTCTCCTTTTAAGGTTATATAAATTAATATAATATTTAATATTAGTTAAAACAGCTGAATATTAATTCTATTGATTAAATTAATGATCTGAATTTTTAGGTTTCTTCGGGTTTAACTTTAAGTCTCAGCTTTCCGTCAACTTTTACGACGGTAATTTTTTTTCCTTTCAATATAGTATAATCCGAATAAGCAGTCCACAATTCGCCGTTAATTAAAATTTTACCGTCTTTATTAGGATTTACGTCCGAAACTACTTCGCCGGTTTGATTTAACAAAAGAGACTCTCCGGTTTTCACTTTCGATTTATAGGCTTTATATCCGAGATATGCAAAAATTGAGACGAAAACCGTAAGGGTAACATAAGTAGGAAGGACGATTCTTATGAAAAATATCGGTACGTTATGCACTATATAGAATAGGATTATAGTGCCGATAACGAAAAGTATCGCTCCGGCGCTTGTAAAAACGCCGTAACTCATAGCAAAAAAATCCGTTATAACAAGTATAAATGCTATGATTATTAGAAAATCCGCAAAATAAACCATTAGACCTTTTATTATTAATTTTTATTATATTTATATTATACTACATTTATTTAAAATACAATTCCCTGATTTTTTTCATATCTTCCCATGTCTCTTTTTTTGCCGAAGGGTTTCTAAGTAAATAAGAAGGGTGATAAGTAGGTATCACCGTTATTCCGTCATAATTATAAGTTTTTCCTCTAACCGAAGATATAGAGCCTTTGCCTTCTCCTATAATAAATTCGGTTGAAAATTTTCCCAGAGTGCAGATTATCTCGGGTCTTATGACGGCTATCTGCTCTTTAAGAAAGGGCGCGCATGAAGCTATTTCGTTTTCCATAGGATTTCTGTTTTCAGGAGGTCTGCATTTTATTATATTGGCAATATAAACTTCCTCTCTTTTTAGATTTATGGATTCTATTATTTTTGTAAGAAGCTGACCCGCTCTTCCGACAAAAGGCCTTCCGGTATTATCTTCTTCGGCGCCCGGAGCCTCCCCTATAAACATGAGTCTGCTTTCGGGATTTCCTTCGCCGAAAACTATATTTTTTCTTGTTTTGCTCAATGCGCATTTTATGCATTTATCGACTTTTACTTCACGTAAAAATTCTAACGCTTTCCGTTTATCCGGATATACCGTCTCGTTATTCAAATTTGAACTCATAATATTATCCTGCGTTACAGAGGGAATTTTATTAAAAAAATCGGATATAGAGGAAATAAATACAAAACTTTCTTTATTGCCTGAAACAAAATAATTTATATCTTCAATCAGATTGCTTAATTCGTCTTTTTCTTTCATTTATAATTGCAGTCATTGATAAATAAATATACCGACGTTTAAATGACTTAAAGATTTAATCCTAATGCAAAGGCTTTTAAATTATTTTCGGCTCCTTTACCTTCGGCGAGAACGCTTTCCACGGCAGACCTTTCTATTGGAATATCTGCTTTTGCGAACAGTATGCCTAAAGCGATTATATTTTTTTGCGTTAAAGAATTAAATTTTTCTAACGAAATAGCGTCAATATCGTAATAATATATATGTTTTGTAACTTTTTGCAGTTCAGAAACTATAAAAGATATTTCGGGATATTCAGTCTTACCCATTCTTACGCTTATTGGAATATAAGGCGTTTTGTTAAAAATAACTATCGAATTTTTGTTTAAATATTTTATGCCTCTCAAAGTTTCTAACGGCTCTAAAGATATTAAAGCATTTGCGCCTCCGGATTCTATCATCGGCGAATGCATATTTTTCCGTGGATTATTCATTTCGGCCGCATTTTCGTAAAAAATATATTTTACGAAAGTTTCCACGTAGCCTTCTCTTTGCGCTCCGCCCCTTCTTTCGGAACCGGATACGTCTTGCAAATCCGAATTCAGGGCCGCATTTTTCATCACCGTTCCCATAGTGATAATGCCTTGTCCCCCTAAACCTACTATCGCTATATTAAATTTTTTCATATTTTATTATTTTATAAAGAAATCTATACTGTTGCTTCCGGCAATCCTTTTTTTAATTTAAACTCAGATTTTAAATCAAATTCTACTTTACGTATGGCGCTGTTAGGACATATTTCATAACAGACTCCGCATTTTACGCAAGACGCCGGATCTATATAGTAATAATCGCCGCCGTTATCTTCGTCTTTTTTTAGAATAATCGCCGGACAAGCAAGTTCTACAAAACATTCGTTGCATTTTACGCATCTCGACTTTTGAATCTCATATAAAGATTCTCCCGTTTCCGCTACTTTAGCGTCGTTTTTAAGCAAACTTTTATTTCTTCTGATTTCCTGCAAAATACATTCTCTTTTAGCTATTAAAACTTTTACGCCAGGTTCTTTAAGCGCGCTCTTAATTTGGGCGGAAAATCTTTTAACGCTGTTAGGGTCTAAGCTTTTAACGTAAGAAACTCCGAGAGATTTTACCAAATCTTTCAAGTTTAAAACATTTGCCGACGGTTTGCCGTCTATATCTTTTTGCGTTGAAGGCGTCTTCTGATGTCCGGTCATAGCCGTCCAACTGTTGTCCAGAATAATATAAAGAATATCCGCTCCGTTTTGAACCGCATTTAGCAGAACGGGGATTCCTGAATGATAAAAAGTGGAATCGCCGACTAAGGCTATTACTTTTTTGCTTTTGTCAAAATTACTTATAGCCTGACCTATACTTAGCCCTGCATTCATACAGGTTAAAAAATCCATCGCATTGTACGGCGGTAAAAGACCGAGGGTATAGCAGCCTATGTCGCCGGCTATTACGACGTCTCTTTCTTTTTCTTCGGTATTTGAAAATCCGACGGCTTTAAGGATAGAATAAAAAGTTGCGCGGTGCGGACATCCTATGCAGAACGTTCCCGACCTTTGGGGTAATTTATCGGACAGTTCCTTGTCTTTTTTGACGGCAAAATCAAAAGATACAGGCAGAGGTTTTTCAAGAAATCTGCTTACTCCGGAAATAACGTCGTCCAATGTAATCTCGCCGGTTCTGCTAAAAAATTCTTTGCCGTATATACTGCCTTTAAAGCCCGTTTCGTAAGCTATCTTTTTAATCTGAAATTCCAAAAAACCTTCTGCTTCTTCTACTATAACTACTTTTTCGAGACCTTCAAAAAATCTTTTAATCAGTTCGTTAGATATAGGAAAAGAAAACCCTAATTTTAATATTTTATGGTCATATACCCCCAATATATCAAAAGCTTCCATTAAATGTGCATAAATAACACCGGAAGATATAAAGCCTATTTTTGATTGTCCGTCATTAATGATTTTATTAAATTTTGATTCAATAAGATATTTTTTTAATAATTCGTTTCTTTCAAGATATTTGGCATGATTTTTAACCGCAAGGCTAAAAAGATTTAAATAATTTTCGGGGTCTTTTTTAAAATTACCTTTAATATTTTTTCTATCCCTTATATTGCCGAAACGAAGGACTCCCGCGTTATGGCACAAACGAGACGGCGCCATTAAAACTATTCCGAAAGAAAATTCTTCGGACACGTCAAAAGCGTCTTTCGTAAAATCTTTTGCTTCCTGTATATTTGAAGGCTCCATAATCGGCATATAAGTATGGAGGCTGTACCATCTGTCGTCCTGTTCGTTAGAACTGCTCGGCGCTCCGGGGTCTGATCCTATAGCAAGCACTAAGCCGGCTTTTACGCCGGTATAAGCCAAAAACTGCGCGGGCTCGCTTGCAACGTTTAATCCTACGTTTTTCATTGCGCAAAGCGACCTTATGCCCGACCATGAAGCTCCTATCGCGCCGTGTAATGATATATGCTCGTTGAGGCTGAATTCCGTATATAAATTTTCGACGTGTTTTTTATTCTTATCCAACACGGCTATTATTTCGGAAGCGGGGGTGCCTGGGTACATAGAAGCATATCCTATACCTGCTTCCAAAGCGCCGCGCGCAATCGCTTCATTTCCTAATACTATAGCCTTGTCGCCTTCAGAGCCGTTTACGAATAGATTGCTTTTCGCCATTTTTTATAATTCTTTCTTTATTTTCGGGTAAAAACATTTGAATTTTCATCCGCAATTTTAATTATAACGCCGTCTATACCTAAATTATCTACTGTTTTTATAAAATCGCTTAAAGAACCTTTTATGCTTAATTCTTTTACGTTTAAAAACAATTTTTTATTGTTCGACTTTATGTATTTTATTATATCTTCGTCCGGATTTATTCCGCTATAATTAATAAAAAAACTATCCGCACCTATTTCTATAAGTTTTTTTGCTTTTAAAAAATCGACCGCGGCGGACGCTCCGATTACCGCTCCAAAATTAAATAAATCAGGCTTAATATCATTCATCAATCCTCTTTTCAGCATTAAACCGAGTCCCAAAATATCGATATCGTAAACGGGTTTTGCCGATTTAAATTCGGTTTTTAGGGGATGAACTCCTTCAAAAACTATTATGTCTTTTAACCCGAGCTGTTTAAGCGTAATTAAATCGGACAGAAGGGATATTCTGTTTTTATCCCTCATGTTGAAAGCGTATGCCGTTTTTATTTTATGATTTTCTTTTAAATCCCTGCACAATAATAAAGCGTTAAAACCGAAATTTTGCTCTATAATTATCTGCGGTAAAGAATTATCCGTCCCTGAACCGTTTTGCGGATCATTTTCAACGGCATTTAATAATTTAATTAAATCTTCTTCAAAAACGGAGTAATTTTTGCTTACGGGAGTTTCGATTTGCGGTATAATCTGCATATGTATCGGTTATATTTCTGATAAATTATATTTTTGTTCTTGTAGTAGAATGGCCGTAATCTCTTGGTTCAAAAATTTTATTAAGATTGTCTTCTTCCGAATATTTTTTCAACAGCTCGTAAGATTTTACGAATACGCATTCTTTATCTTCGAATACTTCGCAATTATTGCCGTTATGTCCTTCGCAAGGACCGTTTAAAAGGCCTTTAGGGCATAAAGTAATAGTGCAAACTCCTCCGGTAAAATTCAGCCTGCATGAGTCGCATCCTCCGCAAAGAGCGTAATATTCCCCTATGTGTTCCGTCTGCGCTATATACTTGCTGTCCGTTCCGGAAACTACCTTCTTTTGTATGAAATCTCCTATAGTCTGCACGCCGGTTCCGCAGGATAAAACGACTACGGCTTCGGTTTCTTTCAGCTCGTCTTCTAC
The DNA here is from genome assembly GCA_021784835.1 of bacterium. The sequence continues at coordinate 24,641 of JAJYHI010000005.1, read as the reverse complement.
GAAGCGGATATCTTCCTTTAATACCCTTTTATCGCATGGTTCGTCGATTGATATAGTAAACGTAACCTCTTTGCCTGACGCTTCCAAGTGCTTTTTCATTTCTTTCACTTCTCTGCTGCCGCCGGTAAGACATACAGAGGCGCAGGAAGCGCAACCTACGACGCCGATTTTTTTATATTTTTTTAAAGCTTCGTCTATTTCTTTTACATCTTTCTTTTCGGTCAAAAACATTAACTAAACCTCTATTTTATTTATATATCAGGATAAACCCGAAGGGACGCTCGCTAACCTGACTTTAACAAATTTCACTATTTTTCCTCTGTGAATTTTAAGCGTAATAATCTGCCCCGGTAAAAATGAGCTTATTAGTTTTTCAAGCCGTGAAAAAGAATAGACTTTTTCTCCGTTTAACCTTGTTATTATATCTCCGCCTATTATGTAATTAATATTTTTCATGGCTATAATTTTTTTGCCGGCAACTAAACCTGCCGTAAAAGCGGGGCTGTTGGGAAATACTTTTTCGATAAGCAAACCTTTATCGACATGTTTTATGCCGAGCAAAACTGCAACGCTCTTAGTTAATTTTATAGCTTCTATACCGAGCCATGGACGAATGACCCTTCCATACTTAATTAACTCAGGTATATCTCTTTTAGCAAGGTTAATAGGAATGGCGAAGCCAATATTCTGAGCGTTGTTAGCAAGTTTTGCCGTGTTTATGCCGATAACGCGGCCGTTATAATCGACGAGCGGACCTCCCGAATTTCCCGGATTAATCGCGGCGTCCGTCTGAATTATATTTCCGTAAAATCTAGCCGAAGGAAAAAACAAAGACCGTTTTAAACCGCTTACTATTCCGGTCGTAACGGTCTGATAAAGATTATACGGATTACCTACCGCAATTACTCTTTCGCCTACTCTAATGTCATTTGAATCGCCTAAAGTTAAAGGCTTTATAATTTTACCCGCAGGGTTTATATGTATAACGGCGATATCCGACATAGGGTCGGTTCCTACGACGCTTGCCCTTATATTTTTATATTTAAGAAAACTGATAAATATCTTGCCCGCGTTTCCTATAACGTGAAAATTAGTAAGTATATAACCGTTTTTGTTTATAAAAAATCCGGTGCCTATATCTTCTTCCGGCATAATAGCGCCGTTCTTAAGCCGTGCATAGCCTAAGACTTCTATATGAACGACTCCGGACTTAATTGTGTTAAAAATGCGCTCGACAGAAGAAGTGTCCGAATTATACGCAAATGAATATTTAACTAAAAAACCGCCGCTTATAAATAAATTCAGAACCAAGGATAATACGAAAACTAGCAATAATTTATTTAATTTACGCTGCTTCCTGAAATTCATTTTTGACCCCCTTCCATTGTCTTGCCTGATGCATAAATGCTTCAAGCCTGAGCATTAAATTAGTACTCTCCTGTCCGTCGAACCATAAATTTATCCATGGAAAATTATTAAGGTCTTCCCTGAATTTTTTTGATACTATCTGCACTATGGAACCGGGCATACAGTGAAAAGGATGAATGCTTATTACGCCCGAATACCCTTTTTTTGCAAAATCTACGGATTCGCCCACTGTAAGAATAGCTTCGCCTCCAAGCGACAAATCAAGATATTTTTTTGAATAAGAAAGTATATCCTTTATGCTGGTTTCTTTATGGTTTCTCAGCAGTTTTTTGAACGGTTTAAACATGCCCGTTTCGTCTTTTCTCTGGTAATAATTAACCAGAAAACTTAAAAAAATATCTTTGACTTTTCTGCTTCTTAAGGCGTTTACCGCGTATTCATAGGTAGTAAAGGTTATCCATTTATACGTAGGAACCACCGAAACTTCTCCTCCGAGAGCTTCGACTTTTTCTATTGTAAAATTATTGGTAAACTTGTTTAACCTTAAAAATATTTCGCCGACAATGCCTATTAGCGGTCTGTCTTCATCTTTTCTGGGAATTCTTTCAAATTTTTTGGCGCACGTCGCCATCGTATCGTAAATATCCCTTCCTTTCTCAGTTGCCTCGACGACTATATTTATGCATTCCCTATAAACGGAAACAGTATCGCCTTTTGTAGTTTCATACGGCCTTACCCTGTATAAAGCTTTTTCTAAGGTATCGACCGCTACGCAACCCTGCCATGCAACTCTTCTAAAAAGAGTGGCTTTGTCGCCTATAAAGTCTGTATATGATTTTTTAGCGCTCGGCACTAAGAATTCTACATCCGTATAACCGAGATTATCGAGAACCATTTCGTGAAGCCTGTTATATTGACCGAATTTACACGGTCCGGGTGAAGTCGGCATAAAAAAAGCCGATTTTTTTGCATCGAAATCCGGCTTCTCTATAACTTTGATAATATCTCCGGTAGTAACAAAACAGGGCATACATTCGTTTCCGTTGGTGAACTTAAGTCCGAAATCGAGCGTGGACTCGTCCGGCTCGTCCATAACCGCAGAATCGACTCCGCATCTTCTAAAAGCGGCGCTTAACGCATATGCCGCATCCGACATATACGGTATATACACTTTTTTATCAAAAATATTAGTGTTTGTATGGTGCATATAAACTCCGAATTAAATATATTTAACCGTTATATTTGGTTATATTTTTATTACTTTTACTCATTTACATTATAATAGAGCATATAGATAAAGTCAAATCTATTGATATGAGTTATTTAAACCGTTGCAAATAATCGATACATTTAATAAAATTAAACAATATGAATTTTAAAAAAGTATTAATTATTTATAATCCTAAATCGGGACGTTTTTCGGAAAAAAAACTATCTTACATATTAAGTTTTTTCAAACTTAAAAATATTTCTGCAGATACTCTTAATATACTGAAAAACTCAATAGAAAAAGAAAATATCGAAAATTCCTACGATGCAGTTTTAGTCGCCGGAGGCGACGGCAGTTTAAACTATGTCATAAATACTTTAGTATATTCGGAAATTCCAATCGCGCATTTACCTATGGGCACGGTTAATCTTTTCGCAATGGAAAATAAAACTCCTCATTCTTTAAAAAAAGCCCTTTCTGATATAATAAATTTATATAAACCCGTTAAAATAGGTTTAGGGCAGGCAAACGAAAGATTCTTTTTTGCCATGACAGGCGTAGGACTTGATGCTTTCGTAGTGAAAAACATGGAAGAAAAAATCAGGAGCAGCAAAAGGAGAATTTATAATAATTCGACGAAATATATAAGTTATATTTTAAATATAATAAAAATGACAAAAAAATACCGATTCTACGATTTATGTATGGAAAAAAATAATGAACAAATTACCTGCGCAAAAGAAATTATCGTTTCAAATATACGGTATTACGGCGGACCTTTTGAAATATTCCCCAATAATTCCCCTTTAGACGATAAATTTCATATAAGGACGGTAAAAAATGCAACGGGAACTGCCGACGTAATTTTTTCTATCTTAAAATCCTTGATATTTTACAAAAAATATTCAAATAATCCCGATTTTTATATAAAAGATAACGAAGTGACTATAACTTCTACGGACGCTTCGACTAATAAATTAATATATTATCAGTGCGACGGGGAACTTGCCGGAACGCTGCCGGTAAAGATAAAAAAGGTCGAAAATGCCTTGACTATGTTAATTAATCCGCGTTACTTTCCGTTGTCTCAGCCATAAAATCATTTTTCGCCTCGTAAACTGCGGGCATAAATACCGATTAAATGGTTTACGGGAATAACTTCGTTATGTTTTACAATTCCGCTCTGATCTTTTAACGAAAATATACATCCTGAGCATGACGTTAATATTTCCTGCGGAGCCGCTTCTTTAATTTCTTCAAATTTTCGTTTAGTAATTTTTTTGGACAAATCGTAATGCCTTACGTTAAACATACCGCCGTTACCGCAGCAATAGTTATATTTCAGCGGTTTTAATTTCAATCCGGCAATTTTATCAGCAATTAAGCCCGGCTCTCCTATTAATTTTTCATAAGCCGTAACCGGTTTAAAATCCGGCATATTTGAAAGATGGCACGGAATATGAAATACCGCTTCCGTTTCTTTATCCAATTTACCTTTTTTTATCTCGATACCGTGTTTTTTAAGTTCATTAAAAAAAGCCCAAATACTGATTAATTTTTTAGAAAAATCCAAAATTTCGGTATAATTTTCTTCGTTTTCATTAAAATACTTGGGATATAGTTTATTAATCGAATATGAACAAGAAGCGCATGACGTTACTATATAATCTAATTTTTTGCCTTTAAAAGCCAAAGCGTTATTGACGGCAAGCTCCTTAAAAGACTTTAAGTCGCCGCTTGATATAAAAGGCAGTCCGCAGCATCCTTGCATTTTGGGAACGAAAACTTCGACTCCGTTTTTGGTCAGAGAGGTTACGGTATCGATGGATATCTGCGAATATATGCCGTTAAAAACGCACCCGCTGAAATATCCGGCTTTAAAAATATTTTTACCGTCCTCATCGGCTGATTGCATTATAACTTGACCGTGCTTAAGAGGCGAAGACTGCGATTTTTCCAGCGAAGTATCGGCATTAAATATAAGGTCTCTCTTTCCGATAAAAGATTTACCTTCCGGTAAGGGCGAATTTCTGCCGGACAATTTTTTAAAAAAAGGAATATTTGCAATTTTTAAAGCGGATTTTAATAAAACTTTTCTTTTATTTTTAAGAATATTTAATGCTAATTTATCTGAAGAAAATCTTTTTCTCCCAAACTCTTCCAGTTTTATTTTTTCGTTCGCGACAAGTTCTGTTATATTAACGTCGTTAGGACACACTTTTTCGCATCTTCCGCATAAAAGACAGGTTGACATAGATTCCATAATCTTGCCGGGTCTTAAAAGAAGGCTGTCGGTATAATCCGTTAAAACTATGCGCACCCTTCCCCTCGGACTTAAAAACTCGTTGAAATCAATATTGTAAGAAGGGCAAACCGGCAGGCATTTTCCGCAGTGAACGCAATTAAGATAGCTTTTATTTTCGGATGGCAATGAAAAAAACCTCTTTTTATTTTTATATATTTTCGGAATTATACATTAGGATTTTAGAATATTTTCCCAGGATTAATTATATTATGCGGATCAAAAACTTTTTTAATGTTTTCAAGCAGACTTATATAATATTCGTCGTATTTCAGCTTCATAAATTCTTTTTTTTCAAGTCCTATTCCGTGTTCGCCGGACAAACTTCCGTCCAGTTCGACGGTCTTTTTTAATACGTCGTATTTTGCTTTTCCGCCTTTTTCGACCATTTCGGCGTTGTTTTTATCGAGCATAATATTTACGTGAATGTTGCCGTCTCCGAAATGCCCGAAGTTTATAACGGGAATTTTGTATTTTTTCGAAGTTTCTTCTAAAAAAGCAAGCATATCGGGGATTTTATTTATCGGAACCGCAATATCGTTATTTATTTTAAGGTCTCCGTATTTTCTTAAAGAAGGCGATATGGCTTTCCTTGCATCCATTATTGCTTTTTTATCTTCGCTTTTTTTCGACGCAAAAAGAAAAACCGGAGAAAATCTTTCTAATATGTCTTTATACTCTCCGATAGATTTATCGACTTCTTCCTTAGAACCGTCGGCTTCTATAATAAACAGAAAATTACCCGTTATTTTTATTATATCGCTTTTAAAAATACTTTTGACGGATTCGATGGAAGATTTGTCCATAAATTCCAGCATAGACGGTCTGTTTCTCAGCTTCAAAAGAGAAATTGCGGCGTTAAATCCGTCGTTAATATCGTTGAACGACACTAAAATCAGCGAATTTGCTTCCGGTTTCGATAAAATTTTAAGCGTAATTTTTGAAAAAAGCCCGAGCGTGCCTTCCGAACCGGTAAAAAGCTGAGTAAGATTGTATCCCGAAACGTTTTTGACCGTTTTTGAGCCGGTATAGATAATTTCGCCTTCTCCGGTTATAACCTCCAGCGCAGCGACGTAATCTTTGGTAACGCCATATTTTACGGCGGAAGGTCCTCCGGAACTCTCGGCGACGTTGCCGCCGATAGTCGAAAACTCGTAGCTTGCGGGGTCCGGCGGATAAAAGTATCCCTTTTCGGAAAGGTAAGACTTAAGGTCGGCATTTATAATGCCCGGTTCGACGGTAACGAACATATTCTCTTCGTCTAATTCCAAAATCCTATTCATTTTCGTAAACGAAACCACGACGCCGCCTTTTAAAGGCAGGCTCCCGCCCGAAAATCCGCTTCCCGAACCCCTTCCGACGATAGGAGTATTATTATATTTTAAACACAATTTAACTATTTTGGATATTTCTTCCCCGTTAAGCGGAAATACAACGACTTCCGGCATAAAATCCTTAGACGTAGCGTCATAGGAATAACACAAAAGTTCCTCGGTTTCCGACAGAACCCTATCCTTTCCCAGCAATATTTCAAATTCTTTTATAAGTTTTTTATCCATATAGTTCGATAAATATTATACCGCCTCTCATGCGAAGATTGTTTCGCTTTGCTCGCAATGACCGTTAATGTCATTGCGAGATATCTTTACAGGCAGTTAATAAAAGCCAACGGCTTTTATTCCGGTAAAGATGCATAGACGACGAAGCAATCTGTTCTCTTCATAGCTTCAGATTTGCGACTGTAACAGAATTGAATTCTGTCGCCGTATTTATTTTAATATTGCGAGCTTTTTATCGCATCGGCAACTTTTCCGAAAGCAACCGCCCTGTGCGATATTGAGTTTTTTTCCTCCGCGCCTATCTGCGCCGCCGTTTTATTAAACTGCGGCACGATAAAAACGGGGTCGTAGCCGAAACCCTTCGTCCCGTTTATTTCTTCCGCAATTAAACCCTTTAATTCTCCGTAAAAATACTCGAAATTATTTTTTTTAATATCATAAAGACAAGCATAACAGACAAATTTAGCGCGCCTGTTTTCCGTGCATTCCTTTTTAAACTTCATGCCGTTAAGAAGTTTCTCTATGTTCGCAATATCGGAGGCATTTTCGCCCGCATACCTTGCCGTAAAAAGCCCAGGAGCGCCCTCTAAGCACTCGACCTCAAGCCCCGAATCCTCGCTGACTATAAAATCGAGATTTAATTCTGCTCTTAATTCCGGATTTTCTTCCAAAAATTTCAAATATCCTTTGACCTTAACTTTTGCGTTTTCTTCGTAAGTTTCGCGGTCTTCGACTATCTCAACCCGATAACTTTTATCCAAATAAACTAAATTTAAACTTAAATCGGCAAATTTCCCCATTATAACTTCAATTTCTTGAAACTTATGGGCATTGCCCGTAGCTATAAGAACATTTGACATAAATTTATTATTCTGAACAATTAAATTATTTATAAACAGTGTATTTTTACTGCTATCAGTTTTACTTTATCAAATATTTAGAATTTATTCAATTTTTAGGAATTTATATTCCGGCTATGATATAATGGAATAAAGATTTTTAGATAAAGGTGGGTCATGCCTAAATCTCAAAGATTTGCCGCCTGAAATTAACCGAGACAATTTCTGGTCTTACAACGATATCTCTTTATGCGGCGTCTTTGCCGCCGTCCTTATTTCCGAAGAAATAAAAATAAAAAGATTTTGCGGACTGGAAGGTGTTTATTTTAAACTCCTGAAAGGAATAATGGTTGAAATGAGCGGTGGTTTTCTTTTCCTTTATCTGCGACCTTAAATCTAAGGCCGTTTTTCCGTAAAAACCGGTATAACCTTTGCCTATAAAATCGCTCCTGTGCGCGTCGCTCACGCCGAGCTGAGGAAGTCCTACGGATACGTTTGCAAGGGAAGCAGCCGCATTTGAAAAAATTGAAAACGTGCTGGAATTATTAATAACTTCTATTGCATCGAAATCTAACTCGTTTAAAAGTTTTCTTACCGGCTGATATCCTTTTTCCGCGTAAGAAACTAAATAATAAGGATGGGGGGCAATTGCCAGCCCCCCTTGCGAATGTATTTCGTCGATTGTTTCCTGAGCCGTCTTACCGGGTATTATCTTGTTTTCTAAAAAAAGACCTACTATATGTCCGTTTTTAGTAGATATCTCTTCGCCGATAATAACGTCGACTTCTAAAAAACTATTTTTTAACGCATATTCTTTTGCTTTAAAAGCTCCTTTAATCCTGTTGTGGTCTGTGACGGCGATTACGCCAAGCTTTCCCGCCGCCGCCTCGACGATATCTTCCGGAGAATTATTACCGTCGCTGTAACTTGTATGAATATGAGTATCCGCTTTTGAATATTTCATTGCATCAGTCGTTTAAGTTAAACGAAATTTTAATCATTTTTTTGCGATATATTTTTATTATATCATATAAAATTTAAAATTAAGCTTTATGCGTCGCCGCTGATGCCGCAACTGATATTTTGTCATCTTCTATGTATTTGTCTTCTTGTCCGACTTCTCTTAAAGACATTTCTTTAGTCTCAGGCAAAGCAAAGGTGGTAAGTATAGCGCCTAAAATCGAAATTACCGCAAGTATCAAGAATGTTCCTTTGACTTTAAAAGCGACCATTAAGAACGGAAACAAGAGCGTACCGAGGAATGCGCCGAATTTTCCGCTTCCTGCCGAAATGCCGTCGCCTAACCCTCTTATGGGAGTCGGAAATACTTCCGCCGGATAAACGAAGGTCGTTACGTTTGGTCCAAATTCGGTAAATATATAACTCATACCGAATACCAGCATAAACACTGCCGGAATAAGTTCATATCCGCCGAAACTCGTAAAAGAAATGATAAGATAGGCAACCGCCATACCGATAAATCCTACGGTCTGTATAAATTTCCTTCCTAATTTATCCATGCTGAATGCCGCTACCCAGTAAAACGGCGCCGCAAAAACTATAAAAACTATCGTGGATAAAGCAAGGCCTTGGATAAAACTGCCGTGAGGCATAATAGATTTCATAACGAGCGGCCAGCTTATAGAATTTCCGTAAAAAGCCCAGTCTAACAAAAACCATGAACCCGCTGTTCCTAGAAGCCTTAAATTATTTGGATAGGTAAACATATCCGTCCATTTTGTTTTTAATTTGACGCCGTTTCCATTTTCGGATTTTTTTGGTTCGGCGGCTACTATTTTAGAACCGGTTATATCGTTAATAGCAGCAACCGTTCCCGAAACATCCCCTTTTGCACTTAGGCTGTAATAAGGCGTCTCTTTAATCTTTCTTCTTAAATATATTACGCTTGCGGCAGGTATAGCGCCTAAGCCGAGCAATATTCTCCATGCCATATCGTGCGGTACTCCAAGCATTATAATAAGAATAGCCACCATAGGACCGACTACCAATCCTATTCCTTGAAGAGAAAAAACCATGGAGACTAATTTTCCCCTGTCTTTCCTGTTTGAATATTCGCTCATTATTATCGCGCTTATCGGATAGTCGCCGCCGATTCCGATACCTAAAACTATCCTCCATATTATAAGCTGGGTAATATCCTGTGAAAAAGCGGAACCTATAGCTCCTATCGTTAAGATTAAAACTTCCAAGCCGTAAATAGCTTTTCTGCCGAAAATATCCGAAACCCTTCCAAAAATATATGCTCCAAGCGCCGCAGCAATTAAAGACGAACTTCCCAGCAGCGCAATTTCCGGCGTCGTTAAGTGCCATATCGGAGTAAGCAGAGCAATAACGACCCCGATTATGAAAAGGTCGTAAGCATCCGTAAAAAAACCCATTCCGGCCGTAAACATCGTCCTGAAATGATGCCTTACAAGGTCGATGTCGTCAACCTTATTAAGCAGGTTATTCCTTAAATCTTTAGCAGATTCCATTAATAATTCCTCCTCTTAAATTAAACTGAATAAACAACCTTAATTTTATTATTAATTAAAATTCTATCAAACTAATGTTACAATTTTATGACGTTTCTGTTAAATTTTTGTAACATTTAAAAATGAGGACATATTTATTTAACTTTTCACGATATAATGTGGGGTGAGAACGAAAATATTTTTTACGAATCCGTAATGAACAGAGTTATGGGTGTTTGCTATGATTTAAGACACGCTTTAATGGGCGATAGAGACATTGAATTTGTCGATAACGGTATGGATTATGATAAAATGAAATGGTTTTTAAAGTATGTTCCGATAAAAACGTGTATTACAGGATAGAAATATTATGGCCAGAATTGTTATTCGTTATGATATCGCTTAACGATTTCGTAAAACTTTATGCCTTAAAAAAATCTAAAATGAGATACGATGCTATGCTTTATAAAGAAAATATTTGGGATTCGGCTATTGGTAAAACAGTAAGATGTGAAGCAATTTACTTAATACTAATCCGGCTCTTTGGCGGCATTAATTCCGAATAGGCTTTAGCAAAAATGTTGCCTGATTTATTGAAATAAATTTTGACATTTCCTAAAATATACTGTAAAATTTAAGATTATGAGCGAAAATTTACAGTATTTTAGAGCGATATACAATTTTCTGCCTTCCGAAAAAGAAAGAAAAATCGTCTTAATAACCGGCGCTCGTCAGACCGGAAAAACCACTCTTGCAAAAAATAAATACAATACGTTGCGTTATATCAATCTGGATTCTCCGGAAATACGGGACGGCATTTCGCAGATTACGGCCTCAAACTGGCATAAAGATATAGGCAAAGCTATACTTGACGAAGCGCAGAAAGAACCTTCGCTGTTCGAAAAGGTTAAATATGCCTATGACGGAGGAAATCTCAATTTTCAAGTAATTCTCGGTTCAAGCCAAATTCTTTTATTGAAAAAGATAAGGGAATCGCTTGCGGGAAGAATATCGCTTTATGAACTGTGGCCTTTAATGATGTCCGAGATATATGCCGGACCAGGAGCTAAAATTATTAAACCGCCTCTTATAGACCGCATCTTTGAGGAAGAAGATTTTCAAAAGCTTATGGAAAGTCTTCCATCTGTTTTAATAGGCGAAGAAGATATAAAATTAAAAGAAGCTCAGGAACACTTATTAAGATGGGGCGGAATGCCGTTCCTTTTAAGTATTAATAATGCATATGAAAGGCAAAAATGGCTCAGAGATTATACTTATACATATTTAGAAAGAGATCTTGCAGATTTATCAAGGATTGAAGATTTGGAACCTTTTAAAAAATTTCAAACAATATCGGCTTTAAGAAATGCAAAACTCCTCAATTATTCCGAACTGGCTCGAGATGTCGGTATAAGCGTAGATACATCAAAGAGATATTTAGAATATCTGAAAATATCTTATCAAACTATACTGCTTCAACCTTACGGAACTAATATAACGAGTTCGGCTGTAAAAACCCCGAAGATTTACTGGCTTGACATTGGTTTATTAAGGCAGATGACGGGCTTTTGGGGCGACGTGATTTCCGGTGATATATTTGAAACTTTGGTAATTTCCGAAATCTACAAATGGATAAAAACAATGCAGAAACCTGTCTCAATGTATTTTTATAGAACCCGCTCAGGATTAGAACTTGATATTCTTTTGAAAATAAATGAAAGAATAATAGGGATTGAAATCAAAAATCGCAGTACGGTAACCCCTTCCGATTTAAGACCTATGAAAGCCGTAGCTGACGGTCTCGGCAAATTATGGAGCGGCGGTATTTTAGTTTATAACGGCGACAGAATAGGCAAGATTGCAGAACCGGATATCTGGATGATACCGTCAAGGCGGCTGTTTTAAAAAAACATATTTGCTGATTCAGGGCAGTAAAATAACTCCGTTACAATATTTAGGTAAATTATTAACTACCTAAAGGATAAGCTGTTCTGCGTCATGCGCGTTGTCAGGATTTTGCTTTTGATAATTTAAAGCAGTTTGCTTTATTCAGCATGCTCATTAATGTTGAATTAACGTCCATTGCGTTTGCGCCTAAAACGCCGGATAATCTTTCTCTGATGCATAATCCTGCGATGTTGGTTAATTATTCTGCGGCGCTGAAATCTGTTTATCATTCTTTGACGAAATATCCGCCTCATTTTTTCTTTATAAAAGGGATGTGTCGCATAAAACCGGGGGGCGTAAGCGCGCCACGCTCTATAATGCCTGAGATACATATGATGCCTTGCCCACCAGCCCGGATGATATTCGCGGTACCATGGAGCGACATGAAGCCTCCACCAAAAAAAATACGGCTTATACATAACTACGGGGGGCGGAGGACCGTAAACTAAAGGAGCGGGCAGAACCATTGCCGGAGTTAACGGAAACCACGGCCCCGAATAAACGCTTGCATAAACCCATCCTCCGTTATACCACCTGTAATAAAATCCGTTATAGCCGTAAATATAACTCTGGAAAGAAGGAGCGTAATAAGCGTTAAGCCCCTGTCCGAAAGAAAAAGCAAAGTTAGGCGTCGAGATGCCGATGAATACACCCGCCTGAGCCGGCTTTGAGTTTGTAAAAACGTATGCGCCGGACGCGGTTACAAAAAATACAGCAAATAATAAGTAAACGATAAAGCGTTTCATGATATACCTCATTTTAAATTATACTCTAAATATAGTATTTCAACTTTATAATTTCTATATTATATTTCTTAAAATATAAAAATTCAAACTCAAGGAAAACCAAAAATTGCAGATATATTTATTATACTTTATCAAAGGAATATTAATAAAAAATAAATGTTTTATAAACGAAAATATATTTTTTTTACGCAATAAAACTATAAAAATAAAAATTTAATCGTTTACGCAATATTTATTTTAAATTAACATTAATACGATATAATTATTTCATGAATAATTTTAGCCGTTTCATTTAAATATTGCCAGTCGAAATTATTCATTTATTTTTAATTTAATTTTATTTAACTTTTAATTTAAAGGAGAGATTTAAAATGAAAAAGTCTAAATTTTTTTTCCTGTTTATGTTTTTGTTGGCATTTATTTTTACGGGAACGTATTTTGCGGGAAAAGCTTTTGCGTTTCAAGGCATGCAAAATCACAATTTTATGGGGCATAAATTTATGCGCCGCGGTAAAATGAATATGTGGATGAGAATAGGAATGTTTAATGTTTTTATGCTCAAAAAGAAATTGCATTTAAATCAAAATCAGTTTCATCAAATTATGCTGTTTAAACGCCAGGAATTTAAAGCTTTCAAATCAAATATGGGAAACTTTGGAAATCCGCTGCTTGCGGCAATGAAATCCGGCACGTTCGACAAAAGCGTTTTCGTATCCGGTATTACGAATAAAGTTAAAAATATGGCCGAAATTAAAGCAAACTTTTTTCAAAAATTCTTCAGCGTTTTAACGCCGAAACAGAGAAATAAATTTGTGCAAATGATGAAGAACAGAATTTTAGGTAAAATTAAACGTCTTGAGTTTATGAAAAAAATGTTGAACAAAAAAATTAAGGCAATGAAAGAAAATATGTCCGAATAATATCTCTTTATTGAATATCGATTGGTATTATTAGTATTAATCGGCATCCGGAACGGTTAATTTTAAATTCTGCGAAGCGGCTGCGTTATTTGCTATCATTATATTAATTTAATGCGGCCGCTTCCGCCGTCTTATTTATCAAATTAATATAGTAATGCAATTTAATTCGATATTTATTATATTATATCCTTTAAGGCAAGCTAAATTTTAACAATTTTTTTTATTTTAAATACTATCATTAAATATTATGACAAAAGTTATAATGATTGAAGACGACAAAGAAATCGCAGAACTCTTAAAAGAATATCTTTATAAATTTAATGTAGAACTGGTAAACTTTGAAACGGCGGAAGGCGGACTTAACGCTTTAAAAGAGAACGCAGACGGCTTTGACCTTTTAATTTTAGACCTGACGTTACCGGACTCCGACGGATTAGAAGTATGCAAATCGGTTTCGCAGTTATACGGTCTTCCGATAATTATTTCTTCGGCAAGGGGCGATTATTCCGACATAGTAACGGGACTTGAAATAGGTGCCGACGATTACGTCGCAAAGCCCTACAATCCGCGAGAGCTTGTCGCGAGAATCAGAGCGGTAATCAGAAGAAAAGCGTCTAATAAAAGCAATTTTACCGGCAATAATGAGGTTGATACCGGCGGCGGCTTTGAAATAGACGAAAACAAAATGCTTATTAAAAAAAACGGAAAAACCGTCGACTTAACCTCAGCGGAATATGAACTTTTTTTGCTTTTATATAAAAATAAAGGAAACGTTATTACTAGGGACTATATTTTGGAAAATATTAAAACTATGAGCTATGAAAGCATAGACAGGACGGTAGACGTTTTGATAGGAAGAATAAGAAAAAAAATAGGGGATGACCCGCGAAATCCAAAATACATTAAGTCCATAAGGGGTTACGGATATAAATTTTACTCCGATGAAAATTAACAGGCACTCCGTATTGTTTAAAATAAATATAGTTTTTATTCTGTCTTTTGCGGTACTCTTGTTTTTCTATTTATTTGCGCATAAAATAATAAACCGCGTCGAAACTTTCAAATTTCTTAGAAAAGCAGTGTTTCTGGTTAAAAAAAATAAATTGAAAGACGTGGGAATGTTCGGCGTTAATTTAATAAAAAATAAAAAAAATATCGATAAGATTTTAAAAAACGGCAAAATTATATTAAGAAGAAACCCTCCCCGCCTTAATTATACGCTTAATTTACTTAGCTCAGGCGGAAATAAGTATTTATATTTCAAGTCTAAAACGGGAACAACTAATCTTTTATTGCAAAGAATTTCGGGCATAAACGAAAGGCAGAACGTTTTATTGGTAGCATGGATAGGTTTAAACGTCGTACTTATTCTTTTATATATCAGTATATTCCGCTCTATAAGGCCTCTTAAAAAATTAAGGGACAATATAGAAGAATTTAAAAACGGAAATATATACGTCGATTTAGGCGGCTATGCTTCAAGAAAGGATGAGATAGGTTTTTTGGCGAAAGAATTTAAAGAAGCTGTCGATAATCTTAAAAAAACCATGAATACTAGAGTTTGGTTTATAAGAAACATAGCCCATGAATTAAAAACGCCTATTACTAAAGGAAAAATTGCCCTCGAATTATTAAAAGACGAAGACGGAAATAAAAAAAGAATATTCACTGACATTTTTAACAGGCTTGAAATGCTTATAAACGAACTTTTCGCAGCTGAAAAAATAGCGGCCGGAAGCGAAATTTTAAATATGACCGCCTGCGGTTTAAAAGACGTAATCGACAGGGCGACCGAACTGCTTTTCGTAAAAAACGACGGCGTTATAAACGTTATTTTCGATAATCCGAATTATACGGTTAAAGCGGATTGCGAACTGCTTAGCATAGCTATAAAAAATTTATTGGATAATGCGGTTAAATTTAAAACCGACGAGAAATCGGCCGTCGTCGTAAGCATAGAAAAAGGCGTTTTGAGCATAATAAACGAAGGCGCAAAACCTTCTATTTCCGAAGACGCTATGTTTGAGCCTTTTGCAAAAGATATTAACGCAAAAAACAAAGACGGCTTCGGACTAGGTTTGTATATAACAAAACAAATAATAGAAAAACACGGATTAAAAATTATATATGAATATGCGGGCGGCAAAAATATTTTTAAAATCGATTCAAATAAAATTCAAATTTGATTATTATTTAAATTCGTTGTATATTAAATTATGGGTTTATTTGGAAAAATTTTTTTTGCAATAGTTATAGATATATTTTTAGAAATTTACGTATTTATAGAAATAGCCGAAAGATTGGGCTATGCCGAAACAGCCGGCCTTTTGATTTTATTTAGTATAGCCGGTTACGTAATAACTAAAAGAATTAAATATGCAGCTTTTCAAAATGCGCTGTCAGATTTTTCAAAAGGAAAAATTTTAAATAAAAATTTTATTAAATCGGCGGCTTACTTTATTGCCGGAGTGCTGTTTTTTATTCCTGGATTTATAACGGACTGTATAGCGGTTCTTTTTTTGATTCCGTTTTTAAATTATTTTCTAATATATCTGATATTTAAATACTTCAAAAATAAATTGCAAGGCAATTTTACTTATTATTATCATAACGTACATAACGAAGCCGAAGACGGCATGGATGTATTTACTACGGAAGCCGGAGAGGCTGAAGATCCCGACGCTGATGAAAAACCGCATAAGACTAATTTAATCTCCCTGCCTTTTAAAAAACACTAAAATAAATAAAATACTGCTTTTTTATCGTTTCGTTTTGAAACTGTCCCTACTGCATTATAAATTTTACAAGGGTATCATAACGATTATAAAAAAAGCCGCGATAAAGACGAAGAATATATAAAATATGTACAAATTTAAAGAACCGTTCTGCATAAGTTCGGTCGTTACGGAACTGATTTTTTCGAACAGTTTTATCAGGGGCAGATATAGATAATATTCGATAAGCGGAAATATATAAGAGCCGTAACCGCTTGAATTATGATAATAAGACGAGTAAGGAAAAGGGTTTTTAAGTTCGTAAGGATGTTTTGATGTTTCGCTTTGAACATGTACCCTGCTTCTTTTTTTATAAACAAGATTAAACATAATTCTTAAAGCATTGGAAAAACCCAGCGCCGATACCTGCGCATGCGGATTTATTAAATTTTTGCTTCCGCCGCCTGTCCATGCGTAATCCACAAAACGTTGCTTGGGTTTTACTATAGTTTTATATAAAATATAAAGGATTAATATAAACGCGATAGATACGAAAAACAGGTAAACCGGGCTTGAAGCGGAAAACGAGCTGTAATAAGGTATAAATATATAATTTTTTAATATTTTACCGCTAATATTAATGTGATATATAGACTGGGATACTTTAGATAAAACCGGAGTATATAAAAACATAAAGCCCGCCAACGATATGCCAATAAGCGCCGGTATTAAAAGGGCTATATTCATAGAAAACGGAACTTCTTTCGCTTGTTTTGCTTCCTTTGACTTTGGCAAACCGAGAAACGTAAGTCCGTATAATTTTACGTAAGTCGAAACCGCAACGGCCATACTTAAAGCCATTATGGCTCCTACCGTAAAAATAAGTATCCTTGGAAGAACGGAACTTATATGAAAACCTAAAAAAACAACCTCGAGATTGAGCCATTCGGAAACGAACCCGTTAAGCGGCGGAATTCCGGCGGCGGATAAAATCCCTATAAATATAAGCACTCCGGTCAAAGGCATGCCTTTTAAAATTCCTCCGAATTTATCGATATCGTGGCTTCCCGTTTCATATTCTATATTTCCCGAACCCATAAATAAAAGGCTTTTAAAAAACGCATGATTTATTAGAGCATATAGCGAGGCGACGAGAGCAAGCGCTGAGAGACCGGCCAAACCGAAATAATTATAATAAAGCGATGCGCCTATTCCGGTTAATATCAAACCCATATTATCGACGGTAGAATATGACAACAGCACTTTAATATCATGCGTCTGAGACATATATAAAACGCCGAAAAACATCGTTGACGCCGCAATAATCAATACGATTGAACCAAGCATTAACGCAGTGTTTAGCGGATGAAGAACATAAAGTCCAAACCTGATGACCCCGTAAACTCCGCAGGACGTTAACACGCCGCTTAAAACTCCGGACACTCCTGAAGGCGACGCGGGATGAGCCTCAGGCAGCCATATATGAAGTGGAACTATGCCCATTTTTGCCCCGAAACCGAATAAAAACAACAGAAAAACTATTTCTTTTACATAAGCCGGCATCGTTAAACTTTTAAGCGTTTCGAAATTAAAACTATTTGCATGCAAATATAAAATTATTAAACCGACTATTATAAGCATTGCGCCTATTTCCATTATGACCGCCATTAAAAAAGCTGCCCTCTTGCTTCCCTTGACATAATGTTTGGTCATTACAAGAAAATAGGAAGATACCGCCATAATTTCCCAAAAAATTATGAATATAAAGCCGTTAAAAGAAATAATGACGTAATAAACGCTGATAAGCATTATGCCGAACAGGAACGAAAAAAGCGGCGTATTTATCTCTCGCCCTATCTTTTCGATATATTTTATCTGGTAGAGGGCTATATAAAAAAATACCGAAAAAATAAACAGTATAAAAAAATCGCTTAGCGGGTCGAATTTTAATATTATTCTGCCTGCCGGAAAAAATCTTCCAATCTGAAACGACAGGTTTAAAAGATTTCCCGCTTCCATAAACGAAATTACCGAATATAAAACAGCCGTAAAGGAAGCCGCCATATATAGAATGTTTGAAAAAACGAAGGGTATGGATTTAAATCTATCCCCCGAAATCAAACCTATCATCGAAACAATAACGCCGGATAGCGAAAAAAGTAAAAATAGATAATAATAATTATACATCATTTTAAACCGCCATTTTTTATTAACAGCAAAACGTTTAATATTTCAAAAGGATTTGGCGGACAGTGCGGCAGCATAATTACGTTTTCGTTATCGAGTAAAGCAAGCAGGTTTGAATCCTCCGCCCCCTTTGCCGTTTCGTTCTCGAAAATGCCGCCGAAAATAGCGCATGAACCTGCCAAAACGATAAACCTCGGTTTCGGAATATTATCTAAAACATTTAAAAATACCTCCTTCATTCGTTCCGTAAAAGTTCCGGTCGCAAGCAAAACATCGGCAAACCTCGGACTTGGCGTAATAAATATTCCTAACCTGTGCATATTGTAATACGGATTGTTTAACGCGTTTATTTCCGATTCGCACGCCCCGCAAGAACCCGTATCTATATGTTTAACAAATAACGATTTTTTAAAAATTTTTTTATCGGCCGTATAATTTCGCGGACGTATATTGAAATCTAATCCTGCTGCATAACTTATTGCGCCGATACCTCCTGAGCCGTTAACATCGATACAAACGTCTATGCACAATCCGCAAAAAATACACCTTTCCGCATCGATAACTTTTAACGGCGCACATTCCTTTATTTCTTCTTCACCGGATAAATTACTCAGGTTTATTGCTTTCGTCGGACAAACAAGTTCGCACCCCCTGCATTTCCGTTCCCGCTCGTTGTCTTTTTTTGTCAAATTTAAACATTTCCGTTCATTTATTTTTATCGATGAGATAAACCCGTCGTAAAAATCGTTTTCTTTAGGAAATTTAACCGATTTTATTCCGAATTTTAATCCGTTATAAGTCCAGAAAGCCATTATGCTTTAATCCTTATATTATAATTCATTATTATATTGATTTTTTTAACTTTATTGTTTTTGTTCCGCTTCATTTATCCAATGCCGCAACGGAAAAATTATAACTCGTCTCGTTTATGTTAAAATCCATCATCATCGTATTTTTTGTACCGCAGGCAAACAATTTATAATTATTTTCAAACGGATATTTTATGCTTATTTTTTTAAAAATAGTACCGTCAAAATCTTTTATATAACAAAAAATTGCTCCTTCGGACGATTCCGCGTATCCAAAACCGTGCTTTGACTTTTCGTCTTTAAAATATCGGTTTTCCAAATCCTTCGACTCTTCAAATTCTTCCTGCTTCGATAAATAATCCGCCGTGTAACGAAATCCGTTTCGTTTAAGCATATCGCGACAGTATTCAAGTATATTTAAAGACTGCCCTATTTCTTCAATTCTGACCATATATCTCGAAAAAGCATCTCCGTCTTCAAATACGACGGGTTTAACGTTTATTTTACCGTATAAAAGATACGGCCTGTTTATTCTTAAATCTGATGAAATACCTGCGCTTTTTGCGGCAACTCCTTTTGCGCAGAACCGCTTTGCCGTTTTTAAATCTATTTTTCCGGTAGTCTTCAGTCTGTCTATGTGGGATTTTGTTTCCATATTTTTTTTAATTATTTCCTGAACTTTATTTACGATTAATCTTACGGAATTAAAAATATTTTCGATATCTTCGAGCGATAAATTTACTCTGATTCCGCCTATTTCGTTAATGCCCATAAAATAACGGGATTTTAAATACTTATGAGACAACTGTTTTAACGCCTCCGCATGATAGGCATATAAAGCGGAAGGAACCTGAATATAGGTGGACTCGGCTATTTCCGATAAATTTTCTATATGGTTTCTGATTCTTTCAAATTCTGCAAAAAACATTCGCAGAATTTTAATATTATTATGTATTTTATCCGTAAGCCCTAAGAAATCTTCAACGCCGAGGCAGCAGCTCAGGGATGCGGAAAAAGCGTGAAGTCCTGATATTCTCTCTATAAGCAAAATCTGTTCGTATAAATTTCTTTTTCCGGCAAGAATGCTTTTAACATTTCTTGTCTTATAACCTGCCGTAATTTCTAAATTATGAAGCTCTTCCCCCGACGACAGAAAATTAAATAAAATAGACTCGGAAACGCCTTTTCTTACCGGACCCCAGATAAACTCGTAATCTCCCAAAAATTTATATTTGCCGTGATTCATAACTTTTGTAAATTTTTAATTTATTTTATTTTAAAATTTATGATATGGACTATCCCAATTAATAAATTATGCAGACCGCTTGGAATATAAAATCCTAAAATTAACGATGCCGCGAGCGGCAGTAACATAGGCACATATGAAAACGGCGAAAAATCGCCTCTTTCCTCGTTAAAATTTTCGTCCGCTTTACCGAAAACCATTGAACCAGATTTCGTGAGTAAGCTTATAAAAGCAGCTAATAAAAAACCTATTAATATAACAGCTATCAAGTAATAACCGTCTTTTAAACTCTGAAGTATAATTAAAAATTCGCTTATAAAGATTACCGACGGAGGAACTCCGATCAACGCAACGGAACCTATAGAAAACAAAAAAGCGGTTTTCGGCATAATATGAAAAACTCCCTTGATTTTTTTAATATTTTTAGTCTTGAACTTATGTAAAAAATTCCCGGCGCCGAAATACATTGTAGATTTTGTCAGGGTGTGTCCCAGCATCTGTAAAAGCGCGCCAAACGTTCCAAATATTCCGCCAAGACCGAAACCTAAAGTAATTATTCCCATATGCTCTATGCTGGAATAAGCAAAAAGCCTTTTTGAACTGTTTTGGTATATTATTCCCATTACTCCTATAAAAATTGAGAATATGCCTACAGCAATAAGTATAACCTCGGGGTAACCGAAACCTAAACTTTTTCCGGCAATACCGAAATATCTAATAATACCGTATAGGGCTACATTTTCTAAGGATGCTGATAACATAGCCGATACAGGAGAAGGTGCTTCCGAATAGGCGTCGGGAACCCATGTATGCATAGGCGCAAGTCCTACTTTTGTCCCTAATCCTATTACTATTAATACAAAAGCTATGCGCACTATACCTTCGTTAAGATAAACGGCATTTGAACCAAGAACCGTCCAGTCCAAAGATGAAACTATGTTTGCGCTTCCAGGAATGTTTCCTGAAAGGTAGAATAAGATTGTGCCTAGAAGGGCAAGCGATATTCCGGAAGACACTACTAAAATATATTTCCATGCAGCTTCTATAGATTTTTCGGTAACCTCGGATATTACCAAAAAGGAGCTTGTAATAGTCGTAAGTTCGATATCTATAAGGTAAACCGCCATATTATTAATCATGGGGGCAACCAGCATAGTCAACGCAAAAAGATTAAAAAAAAGTTCATACCTAAAAAATTCATTTTCGGTCATCTTTTCATTATTTATAGCGAGCCTCATATATGAAATACCGTAAATAGACGAAAGAAAATAAACTATACTTACAAGCAGAATTAAATAAGCGGAAAATTTATCTATTGCTATCGCATTATTAAACAAAAAAATCGGTTTAAAATTTAACACAAAATAAAGAATAATAAACGCGCCTATAATATCTAAAGAAGATGCTAAAAGACTTATGTATTCCGCAAATCTTTTATTTTTTAAAATAAAAGAACTTAAAGATGCGACTAGCGGACTTATCAAAACTATAACTATAAAAAGTTTCATATTCATATGATTTTAACCTACCAGTCTGTTTAACATAGAAGTGGAAAATGATCCCGTCCGCATCTTCATAAACATCGAAAGAATTAGCATTGCCGTTACAGTTACCAGAATATCGAATAAAACTACCAGCTCTACTATGAGCGGAAGAGTCGGAACTACGGCGACCGATAATAGAAATATTCCGTTTTCTATGACAAGCAGTCCAAGAATATGGGTTATAGTCGTAAATCTTGAAATAATCATAAAAAACCCTACAAATATTAAACTTAAAGCAATTGAAGCAACATTTACGACTATTTTAGAAGAAAACGGGGAAATCAATCTGTATATCAAAAAATAGGCAAAAACCGTTAAAACAACGCCTGAAATAATAGAAAACGGTATTTTAAGGGTCAATTTTACTTCTTCTTTAATGTTAAATTTTTTTATCATTTTTAAAAGAATGTAAGGAACAAATATAGTTCTTACGAAAAGCGTTAAAAAAGCGACAAGATACAAATCTACGCTTTGGGCTTCTATTCCCAGAATCAGGGTAAGGACGAATATTAAAAATGACTGGAAACCGTAAGCGTGTATATAAAACGAAATCCATCTAGAACTCAGCATTACGAACGAGGACAAAAGAACCATCGATACCAGAAGGTCTTCGATAACGTAAATGTAAAGCGGCATTGAGTATCCAAGCATTTTTTAAAACCCCTTGTATTGAAAAGTCATTATGGCAAGCACGCTTAAAACAAACGCGGCTCCGAAATATTCTTGATACCTGAAAAACCTTAATCTTGAAATTGCCGTATCTATCACTGCGGCGATTACCCCGATTGCAAGCATTTTTATAACAAGGCTTGCTATAGCTATAATAAGAGAGACCGGCGTATGATTTACAGCTAAACCCCATGGAAAAACCAGAACGTTCAAAAAAATAACTAAAAGTAAAAACTGCTTCATGTATCCCGCCCATTTTAATAATGCCAGATACGGCCCTGAGTATTGTAAAATCCTTGCTTCCTCAATCATACTCATCTCGGCATGGGTAGAAGCGTTAATAGGTCTCCTGTCCGTATCGGCTAAAAATAACAGGAAAAAGGCGGCAATTATCATAAAATGCGGCGAACTGAAATAAAGAGGCAGGGACGCGGTTATAGTATGAAGCATAACATAAGGAAGAGTCGATTTTGCGATTAAAGCAACGCCTACAAAAACAAGAATTAGGGTAGGTTCGGAAAGAATGGCAAGAAGGGTGGCGCGCGATGAACCTAAACCGCCGTAGCTTGTGCCGAGGTCAAGGGACGCAATATTTATAAAAAACGATGAAAGAGAAAACAGAAACGCTCCGCCCAGCATATCGCCCATAAACCCGAGAGGAAGCGGATATGCCGTTAAAACTGGAATCAGAAGGGTTATGAGTATCATCGAAATAAAAGAAACAAACGGAGCCGACCTAAAGATAAACGATGCATCCTTCGGCATTAAAATTTCTTTATGGAAAAGTTTATATAGGTCGTAATATGGCTGAAAAACCGACGGTCCGGTCTTGCCTTCTATGATTTCTTCCGCTTTCGATATAAACCCTGCGATAAATGGAGAACATACGATAACCGTTAGAACCTGAAAGACTTGAAAAACGGTCGAATTTAGGTATAAATTTAGATAGCCGTTCATTATAATAAGCCGATACTCCTTTTTCTACATTACGTTTAATCAATAAATCGTGCAACGCTTATAATACTGCGTCAACCAATATGCGATGTAGGAGTTATTAGCTTGTTATTTATACAAAGCGGTTAGGCAAACCCCATTGCCGTAATTTTTTATAATTTTGGCATATTACGAAAAAATTGTCAAGAGATTATCTTTTTATTTTTAAGATATTTTATTATGTTTAAATAAACATTACAAATATCTTCGAAGACCGTCGCCGCCAGTTTTATATCTTTTACGATTTCCTCTTCATTAAGAGGATATTCATGCGATAAACCGTTCCTTAATTCCCTATAATCATTCCATTTATCTGCGCTGTCTATTATTTCTAATTTTTCCATTTTATCAAGAATGTCTATAAAAGACATATTTCTTTTATATTCTCCTAAACTCGCCAAAACTTCCTTAAAAAGCTTTTCGCCCATTAAGTCCTGAATTTTAATAAAACGAAAAATAAAAGAATCTATAACGCGCCTTTTGTTATCGTCGTCAAAAAATTGCGGCATTAACGCATTCCAAGATTTTATTTCTTTATAATCGCTTTCGGCTCTTTTTATATTAATATCAATAATTTCAAGCGTTTCTTCTAACATAGTAAAATTCCCTCGTTCTTAGCCGTTTCCTGAATAGGCTTAAATTGAGAAGAAGGAGTTTTTACTATTAAATCCACTTTTCTGTCTGCCGCAAGTCTGCGAAAGCTTGTTAAAAACTTAAGTTCTGCAAGTTTTTCGATATCTTTATCAGTTTCAATTAATATATCTATATCTCCGCCCTTCTTATCGTCGTATATTCTGCTTCCGAAAAGATAAACTTTAGCATTATTGCCGAAGTATTTTTTTGCCTGTTCTATCAATACCCTTTTTTCTAAATCGGAAAGTCTCATTGTTTTTTGATATATTTACTGTGAAAAATATTAATTTATTTGTATTTTATCATAAAATCTAATATTTTTAACAAAATTTGTTTTGACATGATGAATTTGATTAAAGAATAAAATAGTCGTATGTATTTAGAAAATAAAGAGGATTCTAATAAAAAAACTATATTGCCGTATTGGATATTGCATTATTCTGCAATTCCGTGATTTTTGCAACCGCCTTTTTAGAAAGGT
>JAJYHI010000010.1 GCA_021784835.1 bacterium | reverse complement strand
TTAAAAGGGAAATTTCATAAAAAGCCGGGTCGAATAGCCTGTTATGCTCAAGGTCTATGTTGTCGTGAACCTCGGACTCGTCCCTTTTTGCGGATTTTGCGGGTATTCCGACTACGGTTGAATGGGCGGGAACGGCATTTACCACTACGGAATTTGCACCGATTTTAGAATCGTGTTCTATCGTCAAAGGCCCCAGTATTTTTGCTCCGGTTCCTATTATAACCCTGTCTCCTATAGTAGGATGCCTTTTTTCTTTTTTCCAGCTTGTTCCTCCAAGGGTAACGCCGTGATAAATAGTAACGTCGTCGCCTATTTCGGCGGTTTCGCCTATCACGACCCCCATGCCGTGGTCTATAAAAAACCTTCTTCCTATTTTTGCTCCGGGATGAATTTCAATCCCGGTCAAAAACCTGCCGGCCTGCGAAACGAACCTGGCAAAGAGCTTGCACTTATGCTCCCATAAAAAACGGGAAATCTTATGTATATAAACGGCGTGCAGCCCCGGGTAGCATGTAATAACTTCCAGAGCGTTTCTTGCCGCAGGGTCCCTTTCGTAAACCGAATTTATATCTTCTTTTAAAGTCTTAAACATCCAAAATAATATTTTAACACGGTGAAAAATAATTATATATGTTATTAATAATATAACAGAAATACAAATAATTTAAAAGCCCGGTCCCCATTTCGTATAACTTTTGAAATATCAGTTTGCAAACAATATATAAATACGGCATGAACGGCTGTCTCCGCGATGAGGCGTTTGCGGCAGATAATTTTTTAAATTTTTAATATTTAGTTTATAATTTATTTAAAAAACATGTATATAATAAAATAATACAAGTCAGGATAAAATATTCCGGATGAGTTTATTAAAATTAAAATTATTAAGGAGACAATCATGAAAGCGTTTATTAAGGGACTTAGGCCTCACCAAAAGCACGTCATGCTTTTTGTATTTTTAGCATTAATATTATCTTTTCTGGCGTTTAGCCGTACATCTTACGGCTTTAACGGAATGCGTAAACAAATGCATAATTGCATGCATATGAAATCGAGGAAATTTTTTAGGCTGGCTAAAGAATTGCATCTTTCTAAATTTCAGATGAGAAAACTGCGGAAATTAAACCGTATAAATTTTAAAAAGATGATGAAAGGAAGAAAAATGATGAAATCTCCTATGATTGAGGCTATAAAAAACGGTTCTTTTAATAAAGCCGTTTTTGAATCCACCGCCTTAGGAAACATGAAATTAATGCTTAAAATGAGAGCGTCGAGAATGGAAAATTTTTATAATATATTGACGCCTAAACAAAGAAAAGAGTTTCTTATAATCTTAAATATCAAAAAAGGCGACTGGAGCTGGAATAACGGCAGATAGAAACAAGGCAGTTTTCTATACTATAATAGTCTGCACTGAGGATTTTAAAACTGCTTGCAGTTAGGATTAAGACGCCGCGTAGTCACCCCGCGGCGTCTTTTATAAGAAGATATTTTTAAATTAAATAATTTTTATGCTCATGATAAAAATAATAATGATAGAAGACGATGAAGAAATAGCCTCCCTGCTTAAAGAATATCTTCTTAAGTTCAATATGGAAATTGTTAATTTTAAGGATGCGGCATCCGGGATAGAAGCGCTTAAAAAATACTATTTCGATATTTTAATCTTAGACCTTACTCTGCCTGATATGGACGGATTGGAAGTCTGCAAAATTGTTTCGACGGCATACAATATGCCGATAATAATATCTTCGGCAAGAAATGACGACACCGATATAGTTTCAGGGCTTGAACTCGGCGCCGACGATTATGTGGCAAAGCCTTATAATCCGCGGGAGCTTGTAGCAAGGATAAGGTCCGTTATTAGAAGGAACGATAAAAAATCGGCGGAAATTATCGCTAAAGTTTTTGATGTCGATGAATCGGCTATGACCGTAAAAAAAGAAGGGGTCGTTTTAGACCTGACATCTGCCGAATACGAGCTGTTTACTATGCTGTTTAAAAATAAGGGAAGGGTTGTATCGAGAGATTATATCCTTGAAAATTCAAAAACGATGAATCTGGAAAGCATAGACAGAAGCGTCGATGTAATAATCGGAAGGCTAAGAAAAAAAATTTCCGACGACCCCAAAAATCCAAAATATATAAAATCCATCAGGGGCTTCGGATATAAATTCGATGAATAGGCATTCGGTTTTATTTAAAATAAATATCGTTTTTATTATAATCTTTACGATACTGCTGTCATTTTTTATTTTAGTGCGCAGGGCAGTCAACCGCACGGAAATGTTTCATTTTATAAGGCAGACGGTGTTTCTGGCAAAGACGGGCGCAATACGGGAAAATAAATCAAACAGCATCATTCCGGTAAAAAGCCGGAAAACCGAGGATGTAATTTTAAAAAGAGGCACGGTAGTCTTTAAGAAAAGAATGCCAAGGCTAAGATACTATATAGAATTATTGAAGTTTAACGGAGGCGAATACTTATATTTGCAGTCAAAAAGCGGAAATATTTTAGTGAAAAGAAACGAAAGCGCCAATCCGCAGAGAATTTTGCTTTTTGTTTGGGCAGGGCTAAATCTTATCCTTGTTTTCTTATATATCGGCATATACCGGTCGATACTGCCGCTGAGTAAGTTCAGGAAAAAAATGGAAGAATTTAAAAAGGGGAATATGAATATCGATTTAGAGGAATATGTAAAAAGGAAAGACGAAATTGGATATATAGCAAGAGAACTTAAAGATGCCGTTAATAATATTAAAAGAAATTTAAACGCCAGAGTATGGTTTATAAGAAATATCGCCCATGAACTTAAAACTCCTATAACTAAAGGAAAGATAGCGCTTGAGCTTTTAGAAAACGAAAAAGCCGATAAGAAAAAAATATTTTCGAACATATTCGCAAGACTTGAATTGCTCATAAATGAACTTTTTGCTGCGGAAAAAATAGCAATTGCAGGCGTAAAACTTAATATGTCCCCATGCAGTTTAGACGATATAATAGGCAAAGCCGAGACGCTTCTTTTTACCGATAATTTAGATTCTAAAGTCGGTTTGACCGCCGACAGAGATTACATAATAAGAGGCGATTCCGAAATGCTTGTTATAGCGGTTAAGAACCTGCTCGACAACGGAATTAAATTCAGCGGCGATAAAAGCGTGGCCGTTAAAATAGAAAAAGGCGTATTGACTTTTGCTAATAGCGGAAATAAGCCGTCAATATCCGAGGACCTTATTTTTGAACCGTTTTTAAAAGACCAATCCGTAAAAAATAAAGACGGTTTCGGTCTCGGCTTATATATAACAAAACAAATACTCGAGAAGCACGGTCTCGGTATAATATACTGTTATAAAGAAGGTAAAAATATATTTTCTATAGACATAAACTCTTTACTGATATAAAAGTTTATAGTTTATATTTATTAATTTTATTTTGAGGTAAAAAAATGAAAAAATTTGTTGATATTTTACTTAAGAGCCTTATGTTTATTCTATTTGCATCATCGATTATTATTGCGTTATGTTATAGCGGCAAATCCTACGCCGCTAACAATTCGACTACCGTATTTGTGTATCCTAAAGGAAATGTATCCGCCAATATTATAAACATATTAAAGGTAAACGGATACATAATAGTAACGTCTCCGCAAAATGCAAATTACGTCATAAATTACGGACAGATTAATAAGCCGGGCAAGGAAACGACTTTACTTGTAGTTCCGAACGGAAATATATCGAGCAATATTTTAAGCGTATTGCAATCAAACGGCTACAACGTTGTTGTAATACCTTCCCAGAATGCGGCTGAATATCCCGCCGCTACATCTCCTCAGCCGGTTGTCGTTCCCGAACCTTATCCTTATCCGGTTCCGTATCCGTATTACGCCTACCCTTATCCGGATTATTTGGTTCCCGGCATTTTAGGGGGAGTTATTATAGGAGGCTTTTTATACCGTGGCTGGGGAGGTTTCAGAGGGAGAGGCGGTTTCGCATTTCACGGCAGACGATAAAATGACGATGAAATACAAAATTACCTGAAACATTTACTTGCAGTCGATTAATCAATAATATAATATTCTTTTCAAAGGGCTTGAAAATTTGTGAAATTTGCGCAGAGCTTTTCCGGCTATTAGTGGAAGATTGCTTATTTTAAGAGCTTTGTTTATCAATATCTCGACGTCGGCAGGATAACCGTTATAGCGGCTATATTTATTAATTTGCCGTGTTTCAGACAGGGCACAGTATTCATTATAATTTGACAGAGCTAAACCATAATTATTATCGAGGCGGACATTGAACCGCCTAAATTTTTCAATAAACGGTTGCGTTTCTATTCGGCATAAGTAAGGCGCAACCGGATATTCAACGGAAGGAGGAATCGGCCAGCTTATAATATGATTTCTGCCGATTTGCTTCAGTTTGTCGGTTATTTCCATTGTTGATGCCGTCTTGTTGTAATATTCTAAAGCGACAGACTTTATTAGCGGCAAGGTTTTATTTATTAAATTAGCACGTTTAACCGGTCTTAGATTTGAGTATAAGCCGCACAAACCGACCGCCTTAAAAAATGCCGGCTCTACCGGATATACATATTGCGTGCAGCGTATGTTTTTTTCGCCGAATACTTCCGCAAACCCCTTTATTATATCCTCATATATAAATGAAAATATTTCTAAATTTTCCGTACGGTTATAAATAAATTTACCGGAATCTAAAATTTCTTCCGCATATTCTTCAAAAGTTATATCCAGTCCGTATTTGAGCAGTTCCCTGTATAGTTTTTCCATATACGAAATCTGATTCCTTAAGAATATTATTACTTCCGTGATATAGCCATACCGCTCAAAACAATTATTTAAAATTCGGAGCTTATCGGGTTTAGAATATAAGCACTGCAAACTTTCCGAACTGATTATTACGGTAGGAAAATTAGTTTTTTTTATCTCTGCGCAGAGGTCTTCAAGCGTGCCGTATTTCTTTTTAAAAGTATTAGTATCATTGTTCAGCTGAGCTGCAATATTGTGGTGTCCGCCAAATCTGCCTAATCTTCCGGCAGAAGGATATAGCACTCCGTTGTCCTTAAGATATTTATCATTAATAGAAAGCGTACTCTGTAAAGCCGTCGTACCGGTTTTATGGGTTCCGATATGCAGGATTATTTTCTTTTTCATGATTTTATAATATTTAATTTATATTTTTATATTATAAAACAGTAATTTAAACTGATTATTAATAGACTACAAATGAAGCAATAAAATAATATTATTCGTATCTCAGCGCTTCGACGGGGTTCATACGCGAGGCTTTATATGCGGGATAAAAGCCGAAAAATATTCCTACGCACAAAGAAAAAACGAGGGAGATTATTATCGGTTCGGTAGTAACGATAGTTTTAAGCGGAGAAAAAGCCGAAATTGCGCTTGAAATTCCAAAGCCGAGACCTATGCCGAGTATTCCGCCGAAAAGGCTTAATACGGAAGATTCTATCAGAAACTGCTTTAGAATATCCGATTTCTTCGCGCCTATCGCCATTCTTATGCCGATTTCTTTGGTTCTCTCGGTAACGGAAACAAGCATTATGTTCATTATGCCTATGCCCCCTACCAGCAGAGAAACGGCGGCTATGCTTGCTAAAAGTATCGTAAAAGTGTTTGCGCTCGAGTTTGCGGTTGCCGCGAGTTCTGTAAGATTCCTGACGAAAAAGTCGTCGGGTTTATGAAGAGGTATATGATGCCTTTGTCTTAAAAGCGCCGTAATTTCAGACTCTGCCGTTACCGTATCTTTATTGGATTTTGCGGATACGGCTATAGCATGCACCCAGGTCGTTCCGGCAATTTTCTCCAGCATAGTAGTTATGGGTATTACCACCGTATCGTCCTGGTCCTGGCCGAAAGCGTTAAATCCTTTAACGGATAAAAGCCCTATTACAGTAAACGGAACATTATGTATAAGTATTATCCGTCCAATTGGGTTTATGAGTCCAAAAAGTTCGGTAGCGGCGGTGTTTCCTATGACTGCGACGTTTGCCGCCGACGCTACCTGCTGCGGAGTAAAAAAGGTGCCTTTTGCTACGGACCAGGCTCTTATTACCGTAAATGAAGAGTTTGCCCCGTTAATCAATGTTGACCAGTTGTTTCCCCGCCATATGACCTGCTGAGCCATACCGAGCATTCCCGAATCGGTTTTTACGGCCGGAAGTTTTCTGATTGCATAGGCATCGTTCAGCGTCAGCGTAGGCAGAACGCCGAAACCGCTGTGTATCCCGCCGAGGGAGGATGAACCCGGAAGTATTATAAGCAGATTCGACCCCATTGAATTTATAGAGTTTTGTATAGCCCTCGAAGCTCCCTGTCCTATGCTTACCGTTGCTATAACTGAACCTACGCCTATAATAATTCCAAGTATCGTCAAAAACGACCTTATTTTATTTCTCAACAGAGTTTTATAAGCGGACTCAAGGTCTAAAAAAAATGCAAATTTAACCCTATTTTCTTTATCATTATTCATCTTTTCGGAATATTTATGTTCTAAAATGTTTAATTTTTTATATGTTTATAACGTCGGAAGATATAATCATTCCGTCTTTAACCGTAACGAGTCTTCTGCCGTAACCCGCTATATGCCTATCGTGCGTTACCAGAATAATAGTGGCTCCTCTCTCGGCATTTATTTTTCCGAAAAAATTCATAACGTCCGCCCCCCTCACCGAATCAAGATTGCCGGTCGGCTCATCCGCCATAATTATAGGAGCATTGTTTACTACGGCTCTTGCGATAGCTACTCTCTGCTGTTCTCCGCCGGATATCTGGTTAGGGAATTTATTTCCTTTTTCGGAAAGGTCAACTAGTTTTAACGCTTCCACTGCCATTTCCTCGGAATTTTTAGAATGGAGGCCGGAATAATAAAGCGGCAGCATAACGTTTTCAATAATTGACAGCCTCTGTATAAGGTTGAAGCCCTGAAATACGAAGCCTATTTTTTTATTTCTGATTTCGGCAAGTTCATCCGAGGTTAACCCCGCAACGTCTTTACCTTCGAGAAAATAACTTCCCGACGTCGGCTTGTCGAGGCATCCTAATATATTCATCAGGGTGGATTTGCCGGAGCCCGACGCTCCCATTATGGAAACGAATTCTCCATTTTCAATCGTCAGATTAATGCCTTTTAGCACTTCATAGGCAATATCCCCGATTTTATAGACCATTCCGATATTTTCAAGCTTTATCAAAGGAACATTGTCCCGAATATCATAGCCGTTTGCCATATTATATAATTACCGTTAGAAGAACATTTTTCTTCCCGGCGCGGCCTGCGTTTGCCCGCCGGATATTAACCCGGTTATTACCTCGGTCCCTGATTTAATATCGTTGGAGATAACCTCGGTATATTCGTCGTTGTTTATGCCTAACTTTACTATTACGGGTTCGGGCGTTTTGTTTTTTAATATCCATACGACCCCTTCGCCGGCTTTTAATTTTTTAGATAAATTATTTAAAACTTGTTGATTTTCCCCCGTCGGAATAAATCTCAAAGCCGAATTAGGCACGCCGAGGACGCCTTCTTTTTTTGAAACGTAAATTTTAGCGATTGCCGTCATACCCGGAAGTACCAAGCCGTTCTTGTTGTCGAAAAATATAGTGACGTTGTAGCTTACTACCCCTGAAACGGTTGTGGGATTAATCCTGACGTTATGGACATATCCCCGGATAGTCTTATCAGGGTAAGCATATACCGTAAAAGATGCTTTATCCCCCTTTTTTATCCCGCCGAGGTCGGCTTCGTTGGTAGTAGTATCTATTTCCATTTTCGTAATATCTTCTCCTACGGTAAAAAGGCTCGGGGTCTGAAAAGTAGAGGCTACGGTCTGTCCTACTACTACGCTTACGTTTATTATTATGCCGTTAACCGGCGAATATATCTTTGTATAGGAAAGGTTTGTTTCATCCTGCGCCAACTGCGCCGTTGCCGCGTTTGCCGCATCGGTTAGATATTTAAGCTGTGCAATATCCTGAAGATAGACGCTGTAAGCGTTCTGTTCCGTCTGATGGGCTATAAGGTTTTCTTTCCATAATTTTTCGTCTCTGATATATGTGAGTTTATCATAGGCTAAAATCGCTTTTTGCTTTAAAACGCTTGCCCTTGCCGATTCGAGGTTGGCTTTATCCTGGTCAACCTTCTGGATAAACGGAGTAGGGTCTATTTCTGCAAGAAGCTGACCCTTTTTTACTATCGAATTATACCATACGTAAAGTTTAGTGAATATTCCCGATACTTGCGCTCCTACGTTTATAGTGTTAATAGGATTTGCGGTTCCTGTAGTTGCTATATATTTCTGTATAGTAATGGGTTTTACGGCATATAATTCGTAAGACGGTTTTTTAGTTCTTGTTCTTATTATGAAGTAAGAAGCGGCCGA
This sequence comes from bacterium, assembly GCA_021784835.1. The sequence continues at coordinate 624 of JAJYHI010000010.1, read as the reverse complement.
TATTAAAATTAATACTGCAACGGCCGTTACGATTATTTTTTTATTTTTCCACATTTTTTCCACCTTATTCTTGTCATTCCTGCTCAGGCAGGAATCCAGTTCTTTATTATTTTATATAATGTTCTACCGTTAAACCGAGGTCGGAATAAAGCTTAGCTTTCAGATAAAAATAAGTATATTCGCCGTTTATGTAGCTTGTTACGGATGAAATATACTGAGCATTTGCCGTTACTAGCTGAACCATAGACCCGACTCCCACCTCATAGCTTTTTAGAGCCAGCGTGTAGGCAAGTTTTGAAGCATTTTCGGAAGATTTAAGAGCCTGAACCGTTAAATACTGATTATTGACGGCGTAATAATCGCTTGATATGCTATAGATAAGATTATTTTCCGTCAGTTTTTCATTCCAGATGCTGCCGTTTAATACGGCTTTAGAATAATCTATCTGATTTTGCGTCAAAAAACCGTTAAAAATAGGTATTGAGACAGACAGCCCAGCCGAATAATTTCTATTCAAAGGAAATGAAGAATTTTGTCCGGTATATGAAAAATCGGCGTTAAAAGCAGGGAAGTATCCGCTCGCCGCTTTTTTAACCGAAGCCTTTGACGCTTTTACCGCGTAAA
>JAJYHI010000094.1 GCA_021784835.1 bacterium | reverse complement strand
ATAAAATTAAATATCATTAAAATATTTTACTACCTATTTTGAAAAAAAACGGCATTTTTGTGATAAAGAATACAGTAATTATGCGGTTTTTAAATTACAAAATTGCGAAGAGGTGTCAAAGTCAGGAAAAAGTTTTAACGGTAATTGCGGATGTCTTTTATAGTAAAATAAATTCAGGATTTTAGGATAAATCAAGCAATTCGGAAGCTTCTTCTTTTGTAGGGATTCCTACAAAAGAAAGTTTTCCGTCGATTATGCTTGAAGGAACGCTTCTTATATATAATTCTATCGACAGCCGCCTGCCTTCGGACTCTGAAACATCCAGCGACCTGTAATTGAAATTTTTACGTTCTTCCAACAGCCTTTTCCATGCGTTATCGGCAGGAACGCATTCTTCGCACCACTTTGAAACAAGAAGTATAACTTCGTGCTTTTTATCTTCCATAAATTATTATTGGCTTGAACATCTCATGCATTGAATCTGCTCTTTTATAATTTTTTCCCTGTACTTTTCAACCGCTTCTTTTCCGGTAAGCAAACTGGTTAATTCGCTAATATCCGCCGCCTTCACTTTGCTTACCCATGCATCTTTATACGGCGATACGTTTAAAAGCAGAGGGTCCTTTAAAAGAGCCTCGTTGACTTCGATTATTTCGCCCGATACGGGAGACGGAATGGGTCCAACCCATTTTCCGCTTTCTATTGTAGCCGTATTTCCCCTTTTTTGCACTATGCTTCCCACTTTTTTAAAAGTCACATGTAAAATTCTTCCAGCCTGAGTTTGCGCGACATCGGTTAAGCCGAGCATGATTATATTGTCCGCAAGGGGTTTTGCCCATGTGTCTTTTTCTACATCGTAATACAAATCTTCGGGAAGTTCGCAGCCTTGCACTTCAGCCATTTTAATGCCTCGGTTTTATCCATTTATCTAAACCCTGTTTTTAAAAATTATATCATAACTATAAACAAACTTCTCTTAAAATTAAAAAATATGGTAAAATTAAATACGCTTTATAATATTCAAATTTTAAGAGGTATATTGCAATGACGGATTCAAGCCTTGACCCGATTGCAGCCTTAAAAAGCGACCATGCGGCAGTCAGGACCGTGTTAAACAATCTGGACGGATATCTAAAAAAAATAAGCTTGGTTTCTTCTGCCGGGCTAAGAAATAATTTAATAAACCAGCTCAACGAAATAACCGCATTTATCGATAAAGACCTTGAAATGCATTTCAAAAAAGAAGAAAACGCTTTGTTTCCGGTTCTGGGCAGTCATATAGGCACGGAAACCGGCCCTGTACATGTTATGCTTATAGAGCATGCGCAAAGCAGAGAACTTTCGTTAGAATTCAAATCTAAAATTAAAAAATATCGGGATTCCGGCGATTATAATTCTATAGTCAATATAGGATATGCTTTCGTTAAGCTTTTGTCGGAACACATAGACAAGGAAGAACAGATACTGTTTAATATTGCGGATATACAGTTGTCGAAGGAAGAAAAACACGGCATAATGGAAAATTTTTTAATTATAACTTCTCAAACGGTTTAATAAAACGGTTAATATTATGTTTTACGTGAAACATAATAAAGCAAAATAATATGTACAACTGAGGGGGTTGCCAACAATAGGATAAATTGCCGGCGGAATAGCATCATTTAAGATGAGGTTTTTAATATATCCATAAATTTTAAAAATCCGGATATTAAGGTTTCGGGTTCGGGCGGACATCCATTAATATGCATTGCGACGTTAAAATATTTTGAAACCGGGCCGCATACCGAATATGAATCTTTAAACGGCCCTCCTGTTTCTGGACAATCCCCCGCCGTAATAACGAATTTAGGGGCCGGAATATTTTCATAAGTCTTTAAAAGCGGGCCAAGCATATTTCTCGTTAAACAGCCCGTTACTATAAGAACGTCCGCATGCTTCGGCGAAGCGACAAACTTTATGCCGAATCTTTCAAGGTCGTAGTAAGGGTTGGAAAGGGCGGCAAGTTCATTTTCACAGGCATTGCAGGAACCGCTGTCCACAAGCCTAATGAATAAACTTCTCCCGAATACTTCATCGACCGCGCGTTTTAATTCATCCCCTTTTATTAAGACGGAATCCATATTGCCGCTAACAATATTTTGCGTCTTATTTTTAAATAATAATTTGGCTAAAAAGCTCATATATTATCGCCTGCTATAAATAAAGAAGTTTCTTATCCTAAAGCGTTATTTTAAATTTAAAATCACATATCGTTGCCTGAATAAGATAAATTAAGGCTTTTGTTTATCAAAGGAAAATCTGCAATTATATTTCCCAATACTCCGTACTGAATGGACGGCCATATTCTAAACGACGGGTCGATATACTTAAGCCTGTAAATCTTTCCCTTATCGTCCGCCATTATATAGAAAAAAGCGTTGCCCCTTGAAGTTTCGGAATTGCCGACGGCATTTTTATAAGCTTCCGGCTTATTTTCATAAACGGCGGCGATATCCCCTTCGGGCAAATTAAACAATAAATCTGTGATTATTTTTTTTGAAACGTAAATTTCTTTAATTCTTAAAACCGTTCTTGCTAAAACGTCTCCGCCGTCAAGCAAAACAGGTTTTAGATTCAACTTATCGTATATAAGATAAGGAAACTCGACTCTGGAATCCCGCGGCAATCCGGACGCCCTTGCGCTTATACCGCATAGAGAAAGCTCTTCTGCCGTTTTATGATTAATTTTTCCGGTAAATTCAAGCCTGTCTAAAACGGTAGAAGAATTTAAAATAAATCCTTCGCAATCTTTTATGACATTTTCGACTTTCTTGACTGTATCCTCTATCGTCTTAAGTTTTGCGGGAACAAGGTCTAAATTCACGCCTCCTACGGTTAAAGAATTAAACAAAAACCGATGTCCGCTTAAATTTTTATTAAGCCTCATCAAATCTTCCTGCAGCGCGAACAGGTTCTGCGCCGGCAGGGCAAAACCTATATCCATAAAAATCCATGCAACGTCTCTTACATAATTCCATATTCTTTCGAGCTCCGCAAGTATTACCCTGACATATTTGGCCCTTTCGGTTATTTCAACGTTTAAAATGCTTTCGACGGCTTCAAGATAACCGATAGCGATATTTACGTTATTATCCCCCGAAATCTTTGATACTAAATCCAATGCTTCTACGAAATCTTTGCCTTCGCAAACTTTTTCTATTCCCCTGTGTTTCCAAAAATGCCTTATCTCAAGCTGTAAAACCGGCTCTCCGGCAAGCGAAAATCTGAAATGTCCGGGCTCGATAATTCCTGCATGCACCGGCCCGACGAGCACTTCAAAGATTCCTTCGCCGGAAACCTCTTTAAACTTATATTTGCCGTATTTCTTCATTTCTGGAATTAAATTATTATAATCCTTTCTTAAGGGATGAACAGAAAAATCCCAATTTTCGGGATATAGCATTAAAGGCCTTAAATCGGGATGTCCGGCGGGTAAGAGCCCGAATAAATCGTATATTTCGCGCTCGTACATTTTTGCGGCAGGGCAGATTTTAGATATAGATTGAAACCTTTCGCCGACTTTGACGGAATATTCGTCTATGCCGTCTGTTCCTCCGAAAAAATATCTGACGCTAAAATTAGAATTTAAGTTCCTCTCGTCTGTCGCGGAGATGCCAAGCAGATATTTCCCGGGCTTCCTGATATTATCGGCAGAATTTACAAAATCGTTTAATTCGATGATATGTTTATTTAACGAAATCTTACCCATTTAAAAAATTATCTTGCCTCCGAATTCAGCCGATGCAGATTTTACGATATTTAAAAACTGCAAAGGAATATAAAATAATAATAAAGATGAAACTATCAAAAGAATTAACGGAACGTATATCATAAAAGGATGAATCGCATCCTCTTTAATCTTAATATGCGCCGTTTTTTCGCTTTGGAGTTTATCGGCTTTTTCTTCGTTGTCCTTATTTCCAGTGTACATTTTAAGAATATTGCCGAAAAGCCCTATAAAAATAAAAATCAGCAGGATAAAAACTAAAAACCCCATTAATATATTGCTCCTAAATACGCCTGTCATAATGTAAATCTCCCCCAAAAACATAGCGAAAGGAGGCATTCCGCTTATTCCCATGACTCCTAAAAGAAGAACCAATCCAGTAACCGGAAAATTTTTGGACAAATTCCTTATTTTTTCGATTTTTCTTTCATGGGTGCCGGCAAGAACGTTACCCGAAGATAAAAATAATAATCCCTTATTTAAGGCATGAAAAAATATCTGTAAAAGACTCCCAATAACCGCAATTCCGCCAATGCCGAAACCCAATGCTATAAGACCCATATTTTCCATAGAAGAAAATGCAAACAGGCGCTTATAATCGGTCTGTTTTATTATTGAAAAAGCCGAAACGAAAATAGTTAAAAATCCGAAACCTATTAGAAAATACCTTGGATAATATATGCCTGCCGCCGCGTTGATTTGATAAAACCTCAAAATGCCCAATAGCGCCGTATTAAGCAAAACGCCTGACAGCAAAGCGCTGACGGGGCTAGGGCCCTGCGAATGCGCATCGGGCAGCCAATTGTGCATCGGAGCAAAACCTACTTTCGTCCCAAATCCGACGAGGGCAAGAATGAACGCCAGCATAAGAAAGTTTTTGTCAAATTTCGTCCCCGCTTCAATGATGTTTATAAAAGATAAAGATTTAATGCTTTCCCCGTAGACCTGAGAAGTCGTAAAATATAAAATAACTATCGCAAAAAGTCCTATTGCAATGCCTACCGAACACATAATTACATATTTCCATGTAGCTTCAAAAGACTCTTTTGTCCTGTTGAAAGATACCAGCAACGCCGTCGCTAAAGTAGTCGCTTCAAGCCCCGTCCAGTAAATTCCAAGATTATTAGACAATATAGAAACCATCATGCTAAAAATAAATAAATTTTTCCAAAAATAATAAAATTTGAATTTTCTTTTAGATATGCCGCCTGCCATCTCTGTCCTTACATATCCGAAGGAATAAAAAGACACGAATAATTCAAGGGTCGAAACGGTTATAAGGATAACTAAGTTGATATAATCTATAAGGAAAAAACCGTTCAGAAAAACCGTTATAGCGTTAAAAGAAGCGGCGATTACCACGACTGTTGAAAAAACCAAAACGGAAATTAACAACTGGATATAAGACATCAATAAAACATCGGTAAAAACTGAAAAAATTAAAGCAGCCGCCGGAAGTATCAATATTAATTCATACATTTTAAATAATCCTCCGTTAAAGTTCACGCGGTTGCGTTTCTTCTAAGATTTAATATAAGAATAGATAATATCAGTATGCTGACAAAAAGATCGAAAAGCACGCCTAATTCAACTAAAAGAGGCATTCCGTGGGTAATGCTGTTGGCCGCCAAAAAAATTGCGTTGTCTATCGTCAAAAAACCTATAATTTGAGAAAATAATGTTTTTCTGGTAATCATAAGCATCGCCCCGATTAAAAACGTTGCGAGGGATATGGTAAAAACAAAAGAACCGAACGTTATATCCGCCTTAATTATTTTTTGAGCTATCAAATTGGAAAGCAGGGTTAAGGAGCCCGAAAAAACTACTGCTTCAGGAATACCTATATACATATCCATTTCTTTATTCGTTTGAACTTTTTTAAGCGTCTTAAATAAAAAATAGGGTATTAAAACAACCTTGAAGATTATGGTAATAACAAAAGACCCGTATAAATTTATAGAATTAAAATGGATGGCCCCCATTAAAATATAAAATGCCAGCATAAGAGACTGAAACGAATAAAGTTTTATTGCAAATTTTATGAATGGAGAGCTTGCGTTTAAAACAACGGAAACAAGTATTAAAATAATAAACAATTCTGCTATCTTTTCCATTATCATTTTTTAAATTTCCCGCTTATTCAATTAAATAAATAAATTAAAATCCCCTTATCGATAGAATCATCGCTATTAAAGACAGTATGAAAGAAACGGAAAGCAGATTCGGCACCCTAAACACCCGCATTTTAGGATTAAGAATTTCAACGGCGGCGATTAGGACGCAAAGGATAAGCATCTTTAAAAGATAAACCGCCAAGGCTAACGGAATCTGATAAATATTTTCCGCCATATAAGGCAAAAGGATAAGGGACATCAACGTTAAAAAAACAGAAAGCTTTAAATAGCTTCCGTATTCGAAAACTCCAAGATGGCTTCCGCTCGCCTCAAGAATATTCGCTTCATGAAACATAGTGAGTTCAAGATGGGTCTCCGGATTATCTATGGGAATCCTTGCGTTTTCCGATATGCTTACGATAAATAGGGAAATAAGCAGCAAAAAAGGAATTGCAAACGATATAGCGTCCGAACGGATACCGGACAAAAAGACGTTTGCGGCTCCGCTCTGAATAAAATAAAATATATCGGTTATCCTTCCCTCCTTTGTATAAATAGCAAGGGATATAAAAATAAATATTAAAGAAGGCTCTGAAAGAACTGTTAAGAACCATTCCCTGCTCGCTCCCAACCCTCCGAAAGCGCTGCCCTGGTCCATAGCGTAAAGGGTCATGAAAAATGTAGCTAGCGCAAGGGAATAAGCTATTAATATTACGTCGGAAGATATGTCTAGCAAAGGATACCTGTAAAATGCGGGGAGCATTAATATAATAATAAGGTAGGCAACAAAAACGATATAAGGCGCAATCATTGATATAAAGGTCGCGTCTTTGGATAAAACGAGCTCTTTCTTTAATAATTTATTAAAATTTAAATAAAACTGAAAGATGCCTATGCCCTTCTGCCCTCTTGCCATTTGTTTTAATTTATGAATTAAACCGGCAAAAAAAGGCGCGAGCAGGGCTATTATAAAAAATTGAACGATTCCCAAAAATAAGCGTCCTATATTATAAATCATAGTTTTTATTTTTTTATTTTATTATAAATATATATATAATAAAGCAGATTATCAGGGATAAAAATAAATACCCCAATGAAACGTTAATATTGCCGGAATTAACTGATTTATTAAAAATATCGGATAATTTTACATATAATTTTTCAAGAGGCATATAAAAATATTTTTCAAAAATATCATTGATTTCTTCGGTGTAAACAGATTTAATCCTGAAATATTTTTTCACGTCCTTTTCAAAATTAATCTCTGAAGCGGAAGAATAAAAAGAAGAAAACACCTTCATTATGCTTGAAGAAAATCCGCCGCCGGAATACTGGGCTTTTGTATTTTTTTCGTCAAGCCCGCACGCCCATGTTTCCGATATCCTTTTTTTATCGGCAGAGAATATTCTTAAGTAAAAAAATAAAATTAGTAAAACGGCTGCAAAAGAGATTACTATTAAACCCGGCATATACAAAGAAAACGGACGGCCTTTTATTATTTGCGCGGCGAAAAAAGGATTTACGCTTACGATACCGCCGGTTAAATAAAGCATAACGTTATTTAATGCCGATATTACGGGATAAGGATAAATTCCTATAAAAATACACGACAATACGGGCAGCGCTATTGCTATTCTTTCAATAATATGCGGTTCTACCGCATATTCGACATAAGACGTTCTCGGCTTTCCCAAAAAGACGACGCCGAAGAGTTTTACGAAAGCCGCTCCTGCCACAGCTCCGCTTAACGAAAGAAAAGCAATGGCTATAACGGAAAAATACACCATATAAAAATTTCCCGTAAAAACCGAACCAACGAGCGATATATATAAATACCACTCGCTTAAGAATCCGTTTAAAGGCGGCATTGCTGAAATAGACATAACACCTATAAGAAACAAAACTGACAACTGCCCCATTTTTTTTGAAAGGCCGCCGAGTTTTTCCATATTCCTGGTATGAGTATATTTATCGATAAGCCCTGCACCCATAAAAAGGGAACTTTTGCTTAATCCGTGATTTATTATATGAAGTAAAACGGATAACATGGCAAGATATTCCAACATCTTAAAGTTTTCGACCTTTGCCCAGTAAGATACGCCAATCCCCATAAAAATTATTCCCATATTTTCAATAGTAGAAAATGCCAGCAATTTCTTTATGTCTTTTTGGGCCATTGCGTACATAATCCCCAAAAGCGCCGATATGGCTCCCATTATAAGCAATATAATTCCTAAGAAAGAAGCGCCTCCCGAACTGAAAATAAATAAAAATTTTAAAATGCCGTAAATAGCCATATTGACCATTATGCCGGACATAATAGCGGAGATATTTGCAGGAGCGACGGGATGGGCGTACGGAAGCCAAGTATGAAAAGGTATAATGCCTGCTTTAATGGAGAATCCAAGTATTGCCGCAGAGAGTATAATAATGCCGGCGGCGCCGCCGTAGTCGTCAAAAGAAAACGAAGACGTTTTTAAATACAGCATTATAAAACTTGAGGTTATGAGAACGGTTCCGATATGGGTCATTAAAAAATATAAAAAACCGGCTTTTCTAGATTCCTCGTTTCCTTCGTATATAACCAATAAAAATGAGAATATCGACATTAATTCCCAAAATATCAGAAATGTAAATATATCGTTGCTTATTACGAGAATAAGCATGGATATTATGAAGAAAAAAGAATGGAAAAAAAGGGACGGTTTTTTATCGTATTTATCGCCGTATTTAATTGAAAAAATAGAAATAAATATTGAAAGGGCAGATATGAATATTACGAAAAATGTAGAAAGGGTGTCGAATTTTAATGAAAAATCTATAAAAGAAGATTTTATAATAAATTTTTCATTAAAATCGTAAAAACTTAAAAATATAAAAAAAATGGATAAAAGAATTGATAAATATCCGAAAAAATATCTATAAACATCCTTATAGACTTTATTTGATGCATTAATCATTATTTTAGAAATTCCCGGACATTTGAAAAAGTAATTATTTATAGTTTATCTAATAAATTAAGGCCAAACTTTTTAATTATAACAAAAATCAAAGAAATATCAAGCGGTTTTAACCCCCCAAATCCAGACATGAAATAAATATATTCCTTTTCCGATACCTTTATAGGAATTTTTTTAAATTGCAAACTATCGTCCGGATTACTTTTTAATATTTTTTCATAATCGTTTTATTTCTTACCGGTA
>JAJYHI010000052.1 GCA_021784835.1 bacterium | reverse complement strand
AAATTTTATCCGCGGCAAAGATAATAATGGATAATCCTAAACTTAACGCCGTTTATGTTACTAATTATGCCTGCGGCCCCGATTCGTTCATTAAGACTTTTTTTGCAGACTATATGAAATATAAGCCCTACCTTGAAATAGAAATAGACGAACATAATGCCGATGCGGGCTATGTAACGAGGCTTGAGGCTTTCTTCGACAGCATAAAAGATTTCAAGCCCGAAAATATTTGACATTTTTTTATTATTATATAATAATGAATATTATATAAAAGGAGAGTTAATTATTTTTATGAATTCGAATCATAGATTAAATGCAATATTGTTAAAAATAAAAAAAATGGGTTACAGCCTCACTCCGCAAAGGCTTGAAATTATTAAGATTATATCCGAATCGAAAAACCATCCGTCCGCTACTGACGTATATAATAAAGTTAAAGAATTATATCCTATGGTTTCTTTGAATACCGTTTATAAAAATCTTTCTATGCTTGCATCTCTGCATGAAGTTAAAGAAATTAAAACTATGCAGGATTCGGTCCGTTACGACGGGGATATTTCTTTGCATGGGCACGCTATATGCGAAAAATGCGGAAAGATAATCGACGTCGAAATAGACGAGTTTGATTTTAAAGGATTTTTTGAAACTAAAATAAAGAACAAGCTGGACGAGAATTATCGTATAAGAAATTACGGCGTTGAATTTTACGGTTTATGCGGCGGTTGCGATAAAGAAGACGATTCCCCTTCCAATACGTAGTCGTATCCTTTTAAAATAGCCTGAATGGTATTTTTCTTTTCCGCATCGTTTTTAGAAAACAAAGCCGTCTGCCTGAATACGGAATCGAGGTCTAGCAGATTGCTTTTTGCGATAAAAGCCCCTATAAGCGAATTATATGCGCTTATCTTATTTTTTCCCATAGCATCCATGTCTATTATATTCTTAACGGGTATTTTATATATATTTTCCGTCTTTTCGTTTAGCCTGTTAGAAACCGCATCGTTGTCCGTTAGCCAGTAATCGCAAACGTTAAATGCGGAATAATCGGATAAAATCAGAGTATTATCGTTTATGAAAGGAAGGTAGTTCAACGTCGATTGGTAATCTAAGCTGATGATTGCATCTATGCTTTGAAGACAGCTTATAGACTCAAACCTTCCCACTTTTATAACCGCGTATGTGAGAGCGTAATTCGATATATTGGATGCCGGTTTAATTAAAAGCGAAACATTAAAATTTTCGCTTTTTAAAGAAAAGTAGATAAATTTGCTTAAGTATTTAATCTCTTTAAAATCGGCGCCGTTTAATATAAGATTGTAATTTATATTTTCCATGTTATTTTAAAGATTAATTTTACTTTCCAAAGATTTTTTTAATTTAATTTTTTTTCTTCTTTTTGATTTTATTGCGCCATGAGGGCATATGTCTATGCATAGTTTGCAAAAATTGCATACTTCCGCGTCTATGAAAATATTTTTATTTCCTGCGATTTTAATTGCCGGACATCTTGTCTTTTGATAGCATAGTCTGCACTCGAATTTATCGCAGGCAGAGTTATTAATATATAAAAATGAGGAGTAATTTAAATTTCGTCCGGATTTGGCAAAATTATCGCAGTAGTTGTCGATAAATATTAAAGGCAAATCTTGTATTACGCTTAAATCTTTCAAGCGGGTTCTTTTCTTTACCGCTATTTTTTTTAAAGATTTTAATAGCGGATGCGAAATTAAGTTTTCTATATTATAGTCTGAATCGAAAATCGATTTATAAACGACGAACGTAATTTTGCCTTTGAAATTTAATCCGCCGTTTATTTTAACAAATTTATCTATCTGTTCGGAAAATTTGAGAGCTGAAATAAAAATATAAAAAGTTTTATTCAGGTCTTTAGAACATAGATTGAACGATAAAAAAAGAGGATTTTCCGCAATAATTATATTCTGAAAAGAAAATTTTAACGGGCTAGAATTTAAAAGGGAGAAGCAGCCTTCTTCGCCTATTAATACATAATCCTCGGGAACTCCGATTTTTTTTTCGAGAGCTTGTAGAAATGTAAATAAAGTACATCCGGGGCAAAAAGATTTTGGAGATTTTATTTCCGTTATTTTAAAATTATCCGTACAAAATCCTAGTTCTATGCCGTCATTATTGCCGGATTCAATAATTTTTAAATTTTCGAAGCTTAATGACGTTTTATTGTTTTCTAATATGTAGGCTAGCTGTTGCCGCAGTAAAGTTTTATCGTCGAATATGTATATATTTTTATAATAGCTGCCGCAATTGGACTTAATTAATTCAAGAAACTCGGACGAATCTACCGGATTAAGTAAATTAAATAAGATAATATCCGAATTTTCCGAAAAATTCTTATTTTCTATAATTCTATGGAAGTATGCGGCATCGGTCAAGACAAGATTGTACCCGGTTTTTCCTTTGAAGAGTTTAATATGCCCGCCCGTATTCTTGAAAAATTGAATATTTTTTTTCAGGTCGTAAGTAGTCGTTTGTTCGCCGTCGCCTTCAAAAGACAAAGACAAATGGGGTTTTGCCGCGGTCCGCTCGGTGTATTCTTTTTTTTCGTCGATGCCGTATTCGTTCATAACCGAGTAGTTAAGATAAATAAGAACCGGTAATTTTAATTTCTCGGAAAGTTCGAAGTAATAAGGCAGATAATCTACGAATTCCGATATCTTGTAATAATTATAGACGGGGAAAATACTCTCGAAAGAAAAGGAAAATTTTTTGATGCCTTGTTTCTTAAAAAGAAATAAGACAACGCCCCCGTTTAAGTTTTTATTGCCGATAAAATATTTTTCTAAATTTACAAAATTCAAAAAAGACTGGTCGAAAGCGAATGCCATAGCTCTTCTGTTAGTTATGGCAAGAGAATAAACTTCCGTCCATAAAAAATCCGTATCCGGCTGAATCCTCAAAGAAGGCGTTATGTCGATTTCGGGAAGACTCTCCGTTAGTTTGCCGTCGATTAATATATTATTAATCCCGTTATTTAACGCTCTTTTTAAAATAAATTCTATACCGGGGGTAATTTCGTAACCATTGCCTTCGGATAAAATATTTCTGTTTCTCTTAAAAATTCCCATAATTTTTCTGAATTAATGAATTAACTACATTAAATCGATAGGTTCCGCACCCTCTATTTTTTTAAGTTTTACATCCTTTTTAGCGGCGGAAATAATAGTTGCGAAAGTATTTATAGCTACAAGCGAAATCATAACGACCGCAAATCCGTGCATAAATGCGGAAACGTAAACCGATTCGGGCATGCGGGAATGCACCGTAGTACCCGTATGCGACAGCTCGTATCCGTGTTTGAGATACGTAAAGATGAGTCCGGATATTGCAACGCCGAAAATAAGGCCGAGCGCCCTCATCATATTTAGTATTCCGCCGGCAACGCCAAGCCTTTCAGGCGGCGCCGAAAGCATTATCGCGCTGTTGTTCGGAGGCGTAAAAATACCCATTCCGACCCCGAGTATAATAAATTCGAAAATTAAAAGATACAAGTTTACGGATGAGGTTAAAAACGTTAAAAGCAGTGTCGAAACCGCACAAATAAACATTCCTACAGTTGTCATAATACGGGAGCCTAATTTGTCGGAGATTGCTCCGGCAAAAGGGGCGATTATAGCCATAGAAAGCGGTATGGGGGTTAAAATAGAACCCGTTACCGCCGCATTATAATGCAATACTTCTTCTAAGTAAAAAGGCATAAGGAATAAAACGGCAAACAGAACGTAATAAGATAAAAGGCCGGTAGTATTGCCTGCGGAAAACCCCCATTTCTTAAACATTTTAAGGTCTATCATAGGGTGTTTAACCTTAAGCTCGGTATATACGAAAAGCGGAAGTAACACTGCGGCAATAAGGAAATAAACAAGTATTACGGGGGAATTCCACCCAAGTTTTTCGCCCTGATTAACGGCTAAGACTAAAGAAGCCAGTCCGGCAGCAAAAAAAGATATGCCCAAATAATCTATTTTTTCCTTTTCTTTGCCGAATTTGGCTTTGCTCGACGGAAGTATAAACAGCGCCATAAACGTGCCTATAATGCCTATGGGGACATTGACGTAGAATATTAAACGCCAGTTTACGGCGGCGATAAGGACGCCTCCTACGAACGGACCTACGGACATTGCTATAGCCTGTATCGAACCCTGAAGCCCTATAGCTTTTCCTAATTCGTTCGAAGGAAAAGCCTGCGTGATTATGGCAACTGAATTTGCCTGAAGCAAGCCTGCGCCGACTGCTTGAAGCACGCGGGAAAATATCAGGAAATCCGCGTTAGGAGCCAGTCCGCACAATGCGGAACCGACGGTAAACACTACAAAGCCGATATTATACATCTTTGTCCTTCCGAACATATCGGCAAGCCTGCCGAAAAGAGGCAAAAAAACCGTTAGCGTCAGCATATAGGCCATTGCAACCCATTCTATGGTGGACATCGGAACGGCAAAGCCATGCTGCATCGTCGGCATTGCGACGTTAACTATGCTGACGTCCAAAGCGGACATAGTCGCGCCGACAAGAACCGTCGTTAGTATGAACCACTTCCAGTTGGGATGAGATTCAAAGTATGGATGAGGAAACCCAGATTTTTTTTCCAATTTAATACCCCCGTTTTATTCGGATTTTATATTTTTACCGGGCGTTTCCCGCAACTTTATCCCAAGTTCTTTAAGCTGAACATCTTTTACGAAGGAAGGTGCATCCGATAGCGGACAGTATGCTTTTTGAGTTTTGGGAAAAGCTATTACGTCCCTTATAGAGTTTTCATTTCTTAACAGCATTAATATTCTATCCACGCCGAAGGCTATGCCGCCGTGCGGAGGCGCTCCGAAACTCAGGGCATCCAAAAGAAATCCGAATTTAAGTTTTGCGTCTTCCGGCGATATAGAAAGAATTTCAAAAATTTTACTCTGCAGTTTGGAGTCGTGTATTCTGATACTGCCGCCGCCTATTTCTTCTCCGTTAAGCACGAGGTCGTAGCTGTCGGATTTAACGGAAAGAGGGTCCTTTTCGAGACTGTCCAAATCTTTTTTGGCTGGAGAAGTAAACGGGTGATGAACGGCAACGATCTTTTTTTCTTCTTCGGAGTATTCAAATAAAGGAAAATTAACGACCCATAAAATATCGAATCTGCCTTCCGGTATAAGATTGTATTTTTTGGCAAGGTGAAGCCTTAATCTTCCGAGAACGTTTTCGGCGATTTTTTTTGAGTCGGACTGGTAAAAAATGATATCGCCGTTTTTAGCCGCAAGCCTTGAAACAGTTTTATTTCTTTCGTCGTCGGATATAAATTTTGAAATTCCTCCTTCGAGGATGCCGTTCTCTCCTATTTTAGTCCATGCAAGGCCTTTTCCTCCGAAATCTTTCACCGTATTTAAAAGTTCGTCGATATCTTTTCTAGAAAGGAGATTAGAACCGTCGGGCAGACAGACGGCTTTGACTGTGCCGCCTTTTTGGATATTATCTTTAAATACGTTTAACTGGGAGCCCGCAAAAATATCGGTTAAATTATTAATAACCAGTCCGAATCTCGTATCGGGTTTATCGCTGCCGTATTTATCCATTGCTTCGTCGTAGTCCAATACCTTAAAAGGTCTTTCTAATTCTATGCCTAAGAGTTTATTAAATAAAGAAGCAAACAATTCTTCCGTAACCGAAATAACGTCTTCGGTTTCTACAAAAGACATTTCCATATCGAGCTGGGTAAATTCGGGCTGCCTGTCCGCCCTTAAATCTTCATCCCTGAAACATCTCACTATCTGATAGTATCTTTCAAATCCGCTGACCATAAGAATTTGTTTGAATAGTTGTGGAGATTGCGGAAGAGCAAAGAAATGTCCGTGGTTTAATCTGGAAGGAACCAAAAAGTCCCTAGAGCCTTCGGGCGTGCTTTTTGTTAAAAAAGGAGTTTCTATATCGAAAAAACCTTTAGCGTTTAAAAATTCCCTAATAAGATGGGTAAATTTAGACCTGAATATAAGATTATCCTTTAATCTTTTGCTTCTTAAATCTAAATACCTGTATTTCAGCCTGGTAAACTCGTTAACCTCGCTTTCTTCGTCAATCTGGAACGGCAGGGTTTCGCAGGCGTTAAGAATCTGTAAGGACTTTGCAAGAAGTTCTATGCCGCCGGTTTTTAAAGCAGGGTTTGCCGTTCCTTCCGGTCTTTTTCTTACGGTACCCGTAACGGAAACTACATATTCGTTTTTTAATTTTTTAGCGACTATGAAAGATTCTTTATCGATGTTTTCGTCGAAAACTATCTGGAGTATTCCCGAATAATCCCTTAAATCGATGAATATCAATCCTCCGTGGTCGCGGTAGTGCATTACCCAGCCTTTGAACGTAAACTCTTTACCGGTATCGGATTCGCCGACCTCTTCGCATAATGTTCGCATTTTTATAATATTTCCCAAAATTTTTAAAATGGTTGGATTTTTTAGTTCAATTTTAAAGTTTATAATTTTAGCATTGCTTATGTCAATAAAAATTTATCTATCTCTTTCTTCATGGGATAATTTTCGTATAAAAAATCGATATGATTTCGGGCGGGAATATCGCTGATAACGGAGCCGGTTAATATTTTATGCAATTCTATAACGCATTTATCTTTTATAATTAAATCTTTTTTAGAGTATATAAGATTGAAAGGAATTTTTTCGCGGTTAATAATATTTAAATCGTCCCCGCAATGCCCGCTGTAGTATTTAGAATACTTGAAATCGTTTATTACGGCTTGTCGGCAGGTTCTTTTTATATCCGTTAAAGCGCCGTTTAAAACATTTTTTTCTTTTGACGCAAGCGCATCTCTTAAAAAAAGCATAATCGTTCTGTCAAACGACTTTTCCAGACTTTTCATAAAACTATCGCTTATGCCCGTATTATGACATCCTGCGATAAGCATGGCCTTTTCGACATTATAAACGAATAGGGACGCATATTTAATGCAGACCTGCGCCCCCATAGAATGTCCTATTAAAATATAATTTTTACCCTCTCCGAAAAGCTTAGACGAAAGAGCGTTTATAATTTCTGCGTAATAGGTTATGCCGTCCGCATCTTTCACGGAGAAACCGTAATTCAATATGCTTTCTCCGGCGGACGCGGCAGACCTGTAATGAAAAGGGAGATCGAAAACCAGTATGTTGAAAATTCCGCCGTATTTTTTCTTTATATAATTAAAAATCCAAAGCATCGAAAGATGGTTTCCTCCTGCACCGTGAATCAGGATAACCGTTTCGGCTTTCTCAGGTGCTGAAGACCTGTGAAGTATATAAAAAATTTTGATGTTGTTTAGTTCGATATAAGGCATAGATAATTATAGTTTTCAACGGCGTCTATTCAAAAAATTAGCGAAATATGATATATTAAAAAATAAAAAATCTTTAAAGCTAAGTAATACGAAATTATTATAGTTTGATTATAACACAGTAAATAATGACATTTTTAAAAAAAGCAATATATTATTATTACAGAAAAAGGCTTAAAAAAGAAGTATTAAGGAATAAAATTCCCAGACACATAGGGATAATACTCGACGGGAACAGAAGATACGCAAAAAAATGCGGGTTTGAAGATACATTTAAAGGGCACAAAAAAGGGGCGGATAAGTTATATAAAGTTTTATCCTGGTGCATAGAATTAAACATCAAGATAGTTACAGTCTGGGCATTCTCCACCGACAATTTTAAAAGAAACAAGTCGGAAGTAGAAGGTTTATTCGAAATTATAAAATCTCAGCTTGAATTTTATATAGATTCGAAATTTATTAATGATAACAAAATAAGGGTTTCCGTTATAGGCAAAAGAGAACTTCTGCCGGAAAGTTTATTAGACGTTATAGGCAGGCTTGAAGATAAAACTAAAGATTATTCTAACTTAAGGCTTTATATTGCCTTAGGATACGGCGGCAGACAGGAAATATGCGATGCAATAATAAATTTTATTTCCGATAATATTTACATAAAAAGCAAATTAAATCCCGCCTATGAAAACGGCGGGGACAATCAGGCTCAATGTCCTTCCGGCTTTACGGACGGTTACGATTATCTGTCTAATATTATTACCGTAGAAAACATATCTAAATATCTTTACGCGAAAAGTTCTCCGGATCCCGACCTGATTATCAGGACGAGCGGCGAAATAAGGCTGTCAGGATTTCTTTTGTGGCAGAGCGCTTACTCCGAGTTTTATTTTTGCGATGCATACTGGCCGGAGTTCAGGGAAATAGATTTTTTGAGGGCTATAAGAAGCTATCAGTCGCGTCAAATCAGGTCGGGGAAATAATAATAATAATAATAATTTCGTAATTTTTTAGATTCGGGAGGCTATGTTTTGGCTTTTAACAAAAAGCAGAAAAAGACTATTGCGGCGATGAGTTCCGTCGTTGGACTAAGGATGCTTGCCGTGTTTCTTGTTTTGCCCATTTTTGTCCTTTTTGCCGAAAAGTTTTCGTCAAATTTTATTTTAATCGGAATTGCATTCGGCATTTATGGGCTGTCGAGGTCGGTTTTTCAGATTCCTTTCGGCTATCTTTCTGATAAAATCGGGAGAAAAAACGTTCTGTTTTTCGGCATGCTGTTATTCGGTGCACTAACTTTTATAATAGGTTTTTCTTCCAATATTTACGAACTTATTTCTTTAAGGTTTCTTCAGGGGGTCGCCGCCGAAAGCTCCGTAGCGTTCGCATTGGTTTCCGATACCGTTTCCGAGAGCGACAGGACAAAAGCTATGGCATTTCTCGGTATTCCTATAGGCATAAGTTTTGTCGTCGGTATCGTTGCGGGACCGTTTCTGTCTTATTATTTCGGCTACCCGTTTTTATTTTACGTTTCGGGCATTCTCGGGATAATTTCGGCCGTATTAATCCTTGTCTGGGTGGAAGAGCCCAAGAGCAAAGAAATGCTGAAAGAAATAGAAGTTTCCTTTAAAGACGCCGTTGCGGTTCTAAAAAATAAAACTCTGGCAAATCTTTCCATCCAGGGTTTCCTGTTGTCTTTTTTTATGACGGTTTTCTTTTTCGGCATGCCGCTGATAGTTAAAAGCGAACTGGGAACCGGATACTATTACAAGGTTTTAATACCTATGGTGGTTTTTTCGCTTTTTGCTATGATGAAGGC
>JAJYHI010000126.1 GCA_021784835.1 bacterium | reverse complement strand
TCTATCTCTTTAAGCCTTTTTTCGGAAATATCGACTTCAAAGCGCCCTCCGCAGTTTTTCTAATTTTTCTTCGAGGGTTTTCAGGCTTCTTTCCAAAAGACTTACGTTAAAAAGCGAATCTCCCTGCGCTGAAGCTATAGACATTTAAAAACCTCCGGATAAATATATCTTTTTAAATTTAACTTTATTTTTTTCTATAAATATTTAATGCAGGAAACAGTTTTAATATAAAAATGTATAACATTGAAATTATAAAAAAAACATCCGATATATAAGCAAATATATTACCATATATTGCAAAAAAAGTCTTTCTATTAATTAATTTAACGTAACCTATCATATAAGTACGCTTAAATATCGCGGTTTCGTCTAAAATTTTCCCGACCGGCGATATTATTCCGCTTACGCCTGAATTTCCGGCGCGGGCAATAAACCTTTCGTTTTCAACCGCCGGAAAAACAGTCATAGACATATCCTGATAAGGAGCCGATGTTTTTCCGTACCATGCATCATCCGTAATGCTTACAAAAAGATTTGCTCCGTTTTTTGGAAAATGCCTTACGAGTCCGTCAAAATAAGCTTCATAGCATATCATGGAACCTATTTTTAATTTGCCGTTTTTTAAAATCCTGAATTTTTTGCCGGCAGTAAAGTTTCCTATTCCCGCTCCCCTTAAAATATGAGCGAGAAAAGGCAGCTGCTTCTTTAACGGTATATATTCTCCGAAGGGGACTAAATGATGTTTGTCGTAATAGTAATACCTTCCTTTATCGGTAAACATATAGTCCCTGTTATAATAATGATACGTCCGATTAAAAAAATTAAACCCTATCGCACCGAAAACCATATCTATTTTATGCTTTTCGGCAAATCCCATAACCTTGTTCCAGTAAAAAGGATAAACCGAGATAATATACGGGAGCGCGGTTTCAGGCCATATAACCAGCTGAGGTTTATATTTTAAAGACTGCTCCGTCAATTTAAGATATATATGCGTCGTTCTTTTTTTCGTAATTTTCCATTTTTGGAACATCCCTATATTTCCCTGAATGAGGGCGATCCTTAACGGCTTTTTATGCTTAACTAGTTTATTTACGGAATATATATTGTAATATCCGTATAATATTACTAAAATAAAAACCGATATAACGAAAAAAAGCTCAAATAATGCCTGTTTTTTTGAAAGCCCGCTTTTTAAAAAAATAAAGCTGAATATTGCATAATTAACTAGAACTATTATAAAAGATAGTCCAAAAACGCCGATAATATTTGAGATTTGTATAAAAGGTATATTTAAATACTGCGAGCATCCTAAGTTTTCCCAAGGAAAACCGGTTAACAGCTTAGATTTCAAAAACTCGAAAAAAACCCAGCTTGAAGGAATTAGAATAAAACTTAATTTCTTATAACGATTTAATACAATCTTTGAAAAACCGGCAAACAGAGCTACGTAAAGAGCAAGATACGAAGCAAGAAGAATAAGCGCAAAAACCGCTATGTAGTAAGGAAGACCTCCAAATTTGCTTACGGTATAAACTATCCAGTAAAGTATAATTACATATGAAACTACACCGGCAATAAAACCGTATAAGAAAGATTCTTTAAAACTCTTAGATTTATATACTGCGTATAAAAGAGGGATCAATGCAATCCATGCGAGGAATTCAAGATTAAAAACCGGAAACAATAAAGCCGTTATAACGCCGGATAAACAGGCTAAGCATAGATTCTTTATTTTGTCGTTCCGTAAAATACCCTTCACTATCACTATTATGATTCCTTTTTAGAAGATTCCCATAATTCGTCCAAGCTTGCGGCATCTAATTCCGAAAGTGGTTTTGCGGCTTTTTCCTCGATATATCCGAATCTTTTTATAAATTTATCCGTGGATTTATTTAAAGCCGAACAGGGATGAATATCTAAAAGCCTTCCTAAATTTACTAGCGAAAACAATATATCGCCGTATTCCTCTATTATTTTATTTTTATTTACGTCTTTATCGGCATTGCCGTTTTTACTCAGTTCCTCTTTAAATTCCTCTATTTCTTCATATACCTTTTTTAATGCTCCTTCGGCATCCGCAAAATCTAAACCCTGCCTCTTAGCTTTTTCCTGAACCATATATGCCCTGTGTAAAGACGGCATAGATTCAGAAATATATACAGACGGTTTTTTCGGAACGTCCGGTTTATTTTTCGATTTTTCCTTCTTTTCTTCCCCTTTAATCCTTTCCCAGTTTCTAAGTATAGCGTCTTCAAGGCATTCACCCTCTTTTAAAGAAAATTTTTTATCAAAAACGTGAGGGTGCCTTCTTATAAGTTTTTTGTTTACCGTCTCTATAACGTCGCCAATAGAAAACTCTTTTTTATCGGCATAAACGTCCGATAAAAAAACGACTTGAAGAAGAAGGTCGCCGAGTTCTTCCATTATTTCGATTTTATCGCCGGAACTAATAGCTTCGACGACTTCGTAAGCTTCTTCTATGATATACGGTTTTAAAGTTTCTTCAGTCTGCTTCCTGTCCCAGGGACAGCCGTTTTCCGACCTTAATTTTTTAACTATTTCTATAAGCTCGTCGAGTTTATTGGTTTTTTGTTTTTCTTTTGCAGACATTATTCTCCTTATTTAAAATTTTTACAATTATTAAAAATAAAACAGCTTAAATATAAGCACGGTAATTAAAATTCCTATAATGCTTCCGGTTAAAACCTCTATTTTAGTATGAATTCCGCTGCTAATTCTGGAAAGAGCTATCGTTAGCGCAAGAATAAACGTAAGCAGGGAAACTACAGGATTTAAAGTCAAAAAAGATACTATAAGCCATATAGAAAAGGCTATGGCGGCATGGCCGCTCGGAAAACCTCCCCTTAAGGGTGTGCCTTTATTAAACATAGCCTTTATTATTATAATTCCTACAAAAACAATCGATATAATTATTACGGATATATCGGAACCTTCGGTTTTAATCATATTTATCGTATAGTATATCAAATAATAAAGGTATTTGGAAAAAATTATGTATCCGACTACGAACGAACCGAAGGCGGATAAAAGAACCGCGCCGGCGGCTAAATTTTTAACGGCGGCAATTTCTTCAGAATGCTCTTTGGATATAAAATCGGCAAGATATTCTATGGAAGTATTAAGAGTTTCCGCAAATAAAACAAAAAAAACGGAAACAAGGACGAATAAGATATCTATTTTCGATACTTTTAAAAAAAGAGCAAGTATTATGGCGGCAAGAGCTACGGAAAAATGTATTTTCATATTTTTCTCGGTCTTGGTAGCTAAAATAATGCCCTCTATAGCGGCGTTAAAAGATTCCAAGCGGCTCTGCGTTGTTTTTTTCATATAATTACAATTTCCAGTTTAACTCTTTATATAAAAAATTCTGCATATTTTTCATATCTTCATCATAATCTTCATCGTCTAAATTCATTTTGTGTTCTTCGTCGTGAACGTATCCGAAAAGGTGAAGAATACCGTGTATAACAAGCAGAGCGATCTCCCTGCGAAAACCTTTTAGGTAATAATATCGGGGTCGGCTTTCTTTATTTTCGTCTTTATATTCGTAATTATCGCCGTTCAGGGATATCCACTCTGATTTTTCCCAAAACTCGCGGTTTTTGAGGTAGTTTTTTTGCGCAACGGACGGCGATATATATATTTCGCCGATATGATAAACGCCGTTTTCCCATTCTTTAATCTCAAACGACAGTACGTCGGTAGCTTTATTTTGATTCCTGTAAGTTTTATTCAATGTTTTAATATAATTTTCTGAACAGAAAATTATATCTATTTCATAATAACCGCAATAAAGTTTGTTTACGGAATTTTTAACGATATAGCGGACTAACCTTTGGTTTATTTTCGATTTTCTCTGAATATCCGTTATATTTATTATCGACTTTGCCTGCTTCACTTTTATCGGCTCCTCCGGTCTGCCTGTCTATATATGGAATTCTTTGATGAAAAACGGAATTCAAAACTTTCACGAAAGCATCGCCTATAATATGAAGATCTTTCAGCGTCAATTCGCATTCGTCAAGCTGTCCGTCGGTATAAATTCTATTTATAGTTTTTCTGACCATCTGTTCAAGTCTCGACGGCGATATATTCGACATCGATCTCGATATAGCTTCTACGGAATCGGCCAACATAATTATTCCGGCCTCTTTAGTCTGCGGTTTTCTACCTGCGTATCTGAAAGCGTCGCTTGAAATATGCGCACCTTTATTTTCGTTATACGCCTTTTCGTAAAAAGACCCTATCATAGAAGTACCGTGATGTTCGGCGATTATGCTTTCTATTTTATTTCCTAGTTTATATTTTTTTGCAAGTTCCTGTCCGTCTTTTACATGCGAAGCTATAATCAAACTGCTCATAGTTGGAGAAAGTTTGTCGTGCGGATTTTCGGAATTTACTATATTTTCTATGAAATAGTTGGGCTTTGTTATTTTCCCTATATCGTGGTATAGGCTCGCAACTCTCGCCAGAAGAGGGTTGGCTCCCACAGCCGTAGCGGCAGATTCCGCAAGGGTAGAAGTCATTATCGAATGCTGGTAGGTGCCTGGAGCCGCTATAGAAAACTGCCGGAGCAAAGGGTTGCCGGCGCTTGAAAGTTCAAGCAGTTTAAAATCGGTCGTAAAGCCGAATATGCTTTCCAAAACCGGAATAAGCCCTATAACCATAATAGAAGAAATTACGCCTGATAAAAAAGCCGAAACGACGGCATAAAGAGTTTGAACGTTTATAAGATTAAACCCTATTAACGCAAATGCCGACGCCATTACTACATTTATCAATCCCGTAATAACGCCGGCTCTAATTACTCTTCCCCATGAAGAAAAGTCGAAAACTTCATAAGAAGCTATAAAACTTCCAGCAAACGTATATACCATAAAAAAAATAGAGTTTTTAAAAATTATCGACGTCAATATAGAAAAAAGAGCTATATAAACAACCGAAACTTCAGAATTTAAAATTATCCTTACCAGCATGGGTCCAAAAGCAAAAGGAATCAGGTAATATACGTCGTTTTTATCGATAAAAGGAAAATATAAAGAAAGCGCGTTAGAAAATATAATTCCGGCTTTTATCAACAATATGGAAAATAATAAAACCGTAATTACAAAAAGTATATTCTTAAAATCTAAAGTAGTCCTGAATTTTTTTATATATCTGTATGGAAAAATATAGGACAGCGACAAAAGTATAGTTATTACTAAAAATAACCCTATTAACGACGGTATATTATTTTCTAATTTAAATTTAGAATCGTACGTATTTAATTCAAGTGCTTTAGACTTGGTTATAAGTTCTCCGGCTTTTATCAAAAGCATGCCTTTGTTAACGCGTATGAGAATAGGTTTATTTTCTTTTTTAACTATTTCTATTTTTTTTAACGTAAGATATTTTGAGTAAACAATATCGGGTTTTATAATACTGTAAGTAATATCGTAAATATCGAAACGCATATAATCGGGCAGGAAATTTAAATATTTTACGGTATAATAATAAGCAAAACTTTTTACCTTTTTAGAAGTAAAAAAAATTTGAGGATAGTTTACTATTTTTCGTCTGTTTGTTACCGTGTTTTTTATTTCTATATTTTTGCCGTACGACGCCGATTTAGATAAAACCCCCGTTTTGTAAACGTTCGAAACTATTTTTAAAATATAATTTTCTACGTTTTTGTTGTAATTCAAATAATAAAATTCGTCGAGAACTTTTTTGTTTAATTTTACTCCTAATTTAGACCCGAATATATTTTCCGTAATATTCTGATTTTCTTCATTCGGCTTATGTTCGTCTTTATATGTTCTTGCTATGGAAAAAGCTTTTTTTATCCTCCTGGTCAAACTTGTTTTGATTTCCGGATAATATAGATAAACATCAGGGCTTACGGCTATTTTCTTTTTTAAAATTGCGTTAGTCGCTTTAGTATTAACGTATCTGAAACTTCTTTTGGCTATTACCGTTTTTCTAGCTATTTCTCCGGCTTTATACTTATTTTTTATAAATTCCAAACCGTTATAAAGCAGAAAAGTCAATAATACCGAAGCTATTAAAAGAATTATTAAAAGGGCGGAATAACGGCTTTTGATTTCAATTGAATTATTTTTTAAAAATTCTAAGAATTTAGTTCTTTTCATATGCTTTTATTATATCGCGAACTAATTTATGCCGCAGGACGTCTGTTTCGTCGAAATTTACCACTTCTATGCCGTCGATATTTTTTAATATCTTGCTTGCTTTTATAAGACCCGAATCTTTATCGGAAGGCAGGTCCGTCTGAGTAATATCGCCGTTTACTACTATCTTAGATCCGGAACCTATTCTGGTCAGCATCATTTTCATCTGTTCGTTGGTGGCATTTTGCGCTTCGTCAAGTATTATAAACGAATTGTTTAAAGTCCTTCCTCTCATAAAGGCTATAGGAGCAATCTCTATGACATCCGTTTCTATAAGCCTCATAGCTTTTTCAAACTCCGTCATTTCATACAAGGCATCGTATAGCGGACGCAAATACGGATTTATCTTTTGCGCAATATCTCCTGGCAGAAAACCTAATTTTTCTCCTGCTTCCACCGCCGGACGCGTCAAAATTATCCTCTCGAAAACTTTATTTTGAAATAAAGATATAGCGCAAGCCATTGCAAGATAAGTTTTTCCGGTTCCGGCAGGACCTATGCCGATAACTACGTCGTTTTTAAAAATTGCATCCGTGTATTTTTTCTGGTTTGGAGTTCTCGGCGTAATATTTTTCTTTCTCGGAGTCAGAAGAACGGACGGATATAAATGGGCGGCAACGTTAATTTCAGGACTGACTATTTTTAACTTTGCCAGTCTTTTTAAATCTGCATCAGTTATAGTTTCGTTTGTTTTAAACAGGTTCAGTAAATCCTTTATAAAAAAAACGGCGGTACGTATATTCTTTTTTAATCCTTTAACGATTACCGTATTGCCCCTGACGGACATATCGACGTCGAATTCGGATTCTATAAGATTTTTAATGCCGGAGGAAGGATTTGAGAATTTATTGAAAAGTTCTAAGTCCTCAAGCTCTATTCTCTCGGCATCGTTCTTTTCATGCTTTGTCAAGGCTAAAGAACCGCCTTCGGTCTTTAAGCGTTTATCGTCTCTGCGCAAATTTTGTTTTTTAATTACCTCTTAAAAAAATATATAAAAAATTATACAATATTATATATTATATTGTATAATTATAATGACTTAAAAAATTATCCGCTTATTTCGATTATAACATTATTGTTAAAAAAGTCAAAATTAACCACTTGCGGTGCCGGAATCAACTATATGCGGCGCAGGAATTCAATTTCGGCACTGCTACAAAACGGAAACGGAATGAGATAAATGAAACTAAGCAAGAAACATATATTTTTATTGACAGCCTCTATTACTGTTTTTATGGCAGGTTCATATTTTGCAATGAAATTTATTTTTTTTCCGTTATCCGTTTCTGCAACTCGGGATAAAATAAAAAATTCAAGTTTTAACCAAATAATGGGTATAAAACCTACATCAACAACTGTCAAACCTTCTAAGAAAAAAGAACAAGCAAAAAAGAAGATTTATAAACCGGATTTAGCTAAACCGCTTGATTGCACAAACCTTAACGCATTTCTTTGCACCGTAAAATATTTGCAATACTTGAAATATCTTCCTATTTATTTGACCTCCGACGGCAAATATGAATTTTCTTTCCCCTTGCCAAACAATCTTAAAAAAATCGCTTATTCTTACGGCTGGAACGAACAAAATCCTTTGATTATAGGCGCAATTGCAAAATATCTTTACGAATCAGGCAGAATTAAAGACGGAGAATACGACGGACCTGAAATTAACAACAAGCTGTTATGCGAACTCGAAAAAAGCGCAGAAAAAAAACAGTTCGACAAACAGCCGTGGGACTGGATATTAGTAAAACAGTCGAAAACTAACGAGAAAGCAGAGTTATACGAAAACGGCCGTATAATTTTTTCTTTTCCCGTTAATACCGGCATACTAGGGTTAACGCAGGACGGCACCTGGTATGTTTTTTTAAGGCTTCCAGACACCACTATGACCGGACTTTTTCCTGTGCCTATTACGAAAAAACTTTATGCGTCTTTAAAGTCAAAACATTTTAAAAACATAGAGTGTTTGGACGGACATCCGGTCAAACTGGTTCATTATTCCGATTCCGGAATAAAATATATAGACTATTTCCATAAAAGCGTAGCTCTTCACTATATGCATCGCAAATATTACGGTTTTCCTCAATCGGCCGGATGCGTCGAACTTTCGGAGCAAGACGCCCTTCTATTATATAAGCAGATAGGCTATGGAACTATAGTAACCGTCACGGGTTCTACTATTAGCAAAAAAAATAATAATGCCGCTAAAAACGATGCCGAAAATAAAACCAATAGAACGGTACTAACAAAACAGCCTTTAGAAAAAATTAAGAATAAGAAAAATAAAAAATCGAAAAGTTAATTTTTTTTAGCAATTATGTTTTTTAATATATCTGCAGAATCGTTCTTAAAAATTAGCGAAGCGGCTAAGTAAATAATTAATCCTGCGGCTATAGAAATTAAAACTACCGATAACCGGCCAAAATGCATTTTATTTGAAGCCGCTATTATCAATTCAACTGCAACCCCCATAACTAAACTTGCCGCTAACGTTTTCAGGAAAGATTTAAAAAAAGTTGTTTCTAAGCCTATACCTTTCCTGCGATGCAGTTTTCTCAAAAGAAACAGATAATTGAAAATTAAAGAAATACTGGAAGCCAGCGCAAGTCCGTATACTCCCATCACCCGCATAAGAATAACCGCAAATACGATATTTATAAACAATGAAATTATCGCCGCATTAACCGGCGTTTTAGTATCTTTCATAGAATAAAAAACGGGGACCACCGTTTTTAAAAGCGCAGACGCCCATAAACCTATTATAAAAAACAGAAGAACTCCGGCAGTTTTTTGAGCGTCTGCCGCATTAAACAACCCGTGCATATATATTAATTTTACGAGCGGGCTTCTTAAAAGTATTAGCCCTATGCTTGACGGTATTATAATAAAAAACATAAGCGAAGACGCAAAATTAAAAGCTCCGTCCACTTCTTTTATATTATTTTTTGCAAACGAAGCGGAAAGCGTAGGAAAAATAGCGGTCTGCATAGCTATTGCAAAAACTCCGAGAGGAAACTGATAAAGCCTGTCGCCGTAATAAAGATAAGATATACTGCCGGAAGGAAGAAAAGAAGCAAGGAGCGTATCGAAAACGAGATTAAGCTGAATTACCGCCATACCTAAAAGCGAGGGGGTAAGCAGTTTAAAAACTG
>JAJYHI010000019.1 GCA_021784835.1 bacterium | reverse complement strand
CGTATGCAATTTTAAAAATATGCTTATTGCATTCTATTAAAGAATTTTTTAATCTTGATATTGTTATTTCTTCGACCATTTTATTATTAATAGTATTAATTCTTTATTGCATTATATCATATTTTAAAAGATAGAATAAATGTTTCTCCGTTATTGTTTCTCTGTTATCAATTGTAAACAATATTTAAAAATGATATAATTATTAGAAGATCAAGAAACGAGGAAGTAAATTTATATGAAAGCGGCTAAATTTGATGAAAAATTCGATAACGGCGAATCCGTCATTGATTATTTAGATTTAAAAAATATTAGAAAACCCAATCTTGGATTGAAAAGAATAAATATAGACATTCCCGTCTGGATTGTCGAATCCTTGGATAAAGAGCAAAACGGATAGGCATATCGAGGCAGGCGATAATTAAAATGTTGCTTGCCGAGCATTTCGGTTAGAACTCAAATATATATATATTCGAGTTCTTCCGTGGGTTATAAAAAGGGGATTAGCCGTTTCAAAAAATACCATTTACAAATACATAGATATATGGAAAACGCATTTGCCTTATTTAATTTAACTTCTTCGGTTGTTAAGAGTTCCGATTTTAATAAAATCGTGATTCGGTATCGTTATATGATGTTCGAAGTTATTATGTTTAATCGTTAATCTAACATGACTCCCTTTTTTTCCAGTCGATTTTATAACCATACTGAAAACAACAGTTGTGCCAATTTCTGTCCGGAAATATCTCTTGGAATTTTAGGCATATGCAAAAAGTTCTTCTTTGACCTGATGAAGTCTTACGACTGGGGGAATATCGGATTTATCCTCGAAATGGCATTCTAAAGCATCTTTAATATTTTCTTTAAGTTCCTCGATAGTTTCGCCTTCCGTAAAAATTGAATATCCAAGAGCTTTGGCGGTATATCCAGATTCAACGTCTTCTTCGACTATAAATATAATTTCATTCATAAATTTACCTTTATAAATTTTTATTAAAGTGCAGCAGTTTTAAATCGCTTGTAGTTTCTTTATATATAGCTCGCTTTATATTAAACAAAGACTTTAATTTTTACTTTAAATATACCACTAAAATATAAAAAAGTAAAATTAAGGGAAAAAACGGCAGATTTATTTATTCTCTTACTTCTACCCGCATTTCGAGTTGTTTTGCATCACTTGCATTATCCATAAAATAAATAATTCTGACACCTTATTCCAAATATTTCTATCGGCAATTTTGGGAAACATCCGGTTACCAGACGGTTTTTACGTTATATTTGCCTATATAACCATCAGATGTAATTATCTTCATCTTTTCAACGGATGCCTGAGCTACTAACATTCTGTCGAAAGGGTCTTTATGAATTTCCGGCAGTTTAGCAATTGCAAGGGCATGCGGAATCGTGACTGGAATAGGAATATATCCGTATCTGGCTATGTTTTCTGCGATAAATTTATTCAGGTCTTTTTTTAATTTTAATTTACCTATAATTATTTTTATACTTAATTCCCATATAGAAGCGGAACTTAGATATATATTGTTTTTACCGTCTTCTATGATTTTTTTAGCGGCGGGCGACAGCTTTATATAGTCGGAAGCAAACCATAGAAATACATGGGTATCCAGAATATAATTCATGATCATTTGTAAAATTGTTTTATAACTTTATCCGGAAGAGGTTTATCGATATCTTTAGAAAATTCAATATCATTTTTAAATAAGCCGGATATTCGGTTTTTTTTCTTACCTCTGATAGGCACGATTTTTACTAAAGGCAATCCCGCTCTGCCGATTATTATTTCCTCTCCTTCCAAAACATCGTTTACGATTTTTGAAAGGTTAGTCTTTGCTTCATATATATTAATTTCTTTCATAATTTATTTAAAACTGCATTAAAATTTTTTATTTGCCGATGTTTATCATTATAGACTAAGTCGTTGGTCAAGTCAATTAAATTTTTAAATCAAACTAAAAATCCTGTTTGACGGCATATCTGTTTATGATGTATAATAAAGCAAGGATACAACAGGCTTGCGCCGATAAAGCGTATATATTTTATATTTCCGCAGGGGGTTCTTAATGAAATTCGGAAGATTCAGGCATAAAACCGGAGAAATGAGAGAATATTACGGGACGCTTTCTACGGATAAAGACAAGTCGTTTGTTAATATCATCGAAAAATTCAGCTTCGAAGAAGACTTAAAGTATCAATATACTGGAAGACAGTACGAGTTAGACGAACTCGAGTTTTTGCCTCCCGTCCGCCCGACAAAAATTGTAGCGGTAGGATTGAATTATAAAGACCACGCCGCCGAAATGCAGAAAAAACTGCCTGAAGAGCCCCTGCTTTTTATAAAACCGTCCTCCGCCGTTATTCCTCATCTCGGAACCATAGTCAGGCCGGAAGCCTCAAGAAGGGTGGACTACGAATCCGAACTGGCGGCCGTAATAGGCAAGACCGCAAAAAACGTAAAAAAGCAAAATGCGGCGGATTATATATTTGGATATACCTGCTTGAACGACGTAACGGCGAGAGACTTGCAGGCAAAAGATATCCAATATACCAGAGCCAAAGGATTCGACACTTTTGCGCCCGTCGGTCCCTATATAGAAACTGAAATAGAAAATCCGTCAAATCTTCAAATAAGAGGCTATCTTAACGGAGAATTAAAACAGTCTTCTAATACTTCAAACCTGATTTTCAACCCTTACGAATTAGTAGAATTTATTTCGGGAATTATGACGCTTTTCCCGGGCGATATAATTTCTACGGGAACTCCTTCGGGTGTAGGAAGTTTGAATAAAGGCGATATTTTCGAAATAGAAATAGAAAATATCGAAAAGTTAAAAAACTTCGTAGAATAACAAATATATATGGCCTTAAATCACGTTAGAAACTATTAAAACTGCTTAAACATATAATAATACTGGATTCCCGCCTACGCGATATTTCCGTCCGTATCAAAGCATGTCTTTGATGCCTGCTGGAGATGGCGAAGCGTTAATCCAGAAAAAGAAATTTCTAACGGTTATTTAAAATATGAACAAAATAGCGGAACACAGACTTTATAAATGGCTCGTTCTGGCAATAGCCGTTACCGCTTCTTTTATGGCGATATTAGATATAAATATCGTCATAGTCGCCCTTCCTAAGATGATGTCGCATTTCGGAGTCAACGTTATAACGATAGACTGGGTCATTATCGCATACACTATAACCTATTCCATTATTATTCTCCTTACGAGCTTTTCAAGCAAAAAATACGGGCTTAAGATTCCTTTTGCGGTATCTATAGTATTTTTTCTGATAGGCTCGGCATTCTGCGGTTTTGCGCCTACTTACAGGATAATGATTATATTCAGGATAATTCAGGCCGTCGGCGGGGCTGGGCTTATTCCCATATCGGTAAACCTTATCGCAAAATATTTTAAGGCGCAGGAAAGAGGAACGGCTATGGGCATCTGGACCATAGGCATAATGGTAGCCCCGGCTCTCGGTCCGATTATAGGCGGCTATTTCGTGGATTACGTGGACTGGAGGATGATATTTTATTTTAACGTTCCGATAGGCATAGTCCTTTTTTTGGGCACTTTAATTTTGCTCGAAAACGATGCGCCGGCGAAACCTTTTGCAAAAAAATTCGATTTCATAGGTTTTATCCTTATAGCGATATGCCTCGGAACGCTCTTATATGTGCTTAACGAAGGACAGACTCTCGAATGGGATTCCGCGGTAATCCGCCTTAACGAACTCATAAGCGCAACTTCTTTTATACTTTTTATCGTCGTCGAAATATTTTCCAAAAAACACTTAATGGACTATTCTCTTTTTAAAGCAAGGAACTTCGTCGCCGGAAACATAGTGAATATGATAAGGGCGGGAGCAATTTTCAGCACTTTATTTTTACTGCCGATATTCATCGAGGACATACTTAATTATAACGCAATGCATGCAGGATATTTAATGGCGCCGTTTGCTATAGCGGTCGCCGTCGCGTCGCCCGTCGCAGGAAAAATTTCAGATAAATACGGTCCGAAATACTTGCTTTTATCCGGTATGGTCATATTTGCAATATCTAATTTTTCCCTGGGAAGCATTTCTTTGCAGACATCCATACCGTTTATAGTGTATAACCAGTTTTTAAGAGGCTTAGGGGTAGGACTGATAAACGCTCCAGTTATGATGACGGTAATAAATTCGGCCAAGTTCGAACAAATACCGGATGCTTCTGCATTGTATAATGTTTTATTTCAAATAGGGGCGTCGTTCGGCATAGCATGGTCCGGGGAAGAATTGGCCGTCAGGCAGGTTTACCATTTAAACCAGTATTCCAGAGATATAAAATATAATTTTTACAATTATAACGGCGTTATTGATTTTCTGCGCGGCGATTTGGTAAAAAACGGCGGTTCTTTCGTAAGGGGAATATTTTTTCCGTCTAACTCCCTTAAGGTTTTTGACTACATAATTAATGAATTTTCGTTGATAGGCGCATACGGCGATGTTTTCGCCGCATTGGGCTATCTCTGCATTATAGGCGGAATAGCCGCCCTTGCCGTTAAAAATATTAAGAAATAAAATGAACCGGCTTATTGATTTATTAACCGAATTATACTAATATAAATCAAAATTATAAATCAAATTAGATAATTTTCGGTACAAGGAGAAAAACCTTATGATAGCTTATTTCGTTATGGAATGCGCCGTGGACAGCAGAATCCCGACTTACAGCGGCGGCCTTGGAATTCTTGCCGGAGACACCGTTCAAAGCTTTGCCGACCTCGAAATTCCCGCCGTGTGCATAACTTTGCTATGGAAAAACGGCTTTACTAACCAAAAATTATCCAACGACGGGTCGCAGATCGACTCGGCACAGGAATGGGATATAGAAAAATATATGCAGCCTACCAACGTTAAAATAAAAATACCCGTCGGCGGCAAAGACGTTACGATAACGGCTTTTAAATATGTCGTAGAATCTACTACGGGAGACAATGAATTAGAAGTATATTTTTTAACTCCTGACGTGTCCGAAAACGACCTCGAAACAAGAAAAATTTGCGACAGGCTGTATATCGAGGGAGGCTTAACCCGCCTTAAGCAGGAAATAATCCTCGGAATAGGCGGATACGAAATGTTAAAAGCATTGAATTACAAGCCTTTCCTTTATCATATAAACGAGAGCCATTCCGCCCTGTTAATCGCGGGCCTCATGAAAGATATGGACGATTTAAACAGGGTTAAATCGAGGGTAGTTTTTACGACTCATACGCCCGTCCCCGCCGCGTTCGATAGATTCGAAATGAAAGACGTAAAAGATATGCTGTCCGGTTATTGTGGAGAGAAAGTTTTTACCGATATTTACAGGGAAGAACTCGAAGAAAAAGACGAATTAAATCTGTCGTGGCTTGCAATAAAAAATGCAAAAAACGTCGTCGCCGTTTCAAGAAAACACAAGTTTGTCTCCGAACACATATTCGAAGGCTACAAACTTAAATACGTCACCAACGGCATCCATCATGTAAAATGGGCTTCTCCTCACCATAAGATGCTGTATGCAAAATATATTGCAGGGTGGGAAGAAGACCCCGACCTGCTTAGAGGAGCATCATGCATCCCCGACGGCGATTTTATTCAAGCGCATATTTTATCCAAAGAAACTCTTATAGAAATGATTAACTCCGAAACCGATTCTTCATTCGTAACTTCGGATTTTACCATAGCTATGGCTAAAAGAATTACGCATTATAAAAGGAACAATCTTATTCTTTCAAACCCGGATAAATTAATCGAAATCGCGGAAAAGAAAGGCAATATTCAGATTATTTTTGCCGGAAAAGCCCATCCGGCGGATATCGACGGTTTGGCAATGATAAAATCCATAAATGATACCGCAAAATATATTTCATCTAAAACTAAAAAAGTCAAAATAGCTTTTCTGGAAAATTATAATATACATAAGGCAAATATAATACTTGCGGGGGTTGATTTATGGCTTAATAATCCTACAAGGCCTCTTGAGGCATCCGGCACCAGCGGAATGAAAGCATCTCTTAACGGCGTTCCCAATTTCAGCGTATTAGACGGCTGGTGGCTCGAAGCGTGCATGGAAGGAATTAACGGATGGGGAATAGGACCGAGACCGGCATGGACGGACCTGAGTTATTCGGACGATATGCACGATTTAAACGATATGTACGGAAAATTAGAATTTAACATTATGGATTTATATTATAAAAATTATTCCGATTACATTAAAATTATGAAAATGGCTGTTTCTTCAATCGCGCCGCATTTCAACACTCACAGAATGGTTTCCGAATACGTTACCGATTTATATCTGACGGGCATAGTGATGTGCTATCTCGAAAAAGAAAAAGGCGGCGTCTGCGATATATAATAATATTTCTTTAACTTTAAGGATTTATTATAACTTTCAGGGAATCCTTCGCTTTCGCTGTAAGCTCAAACCCTTTTGCTATATCTTCGAGGGGAAATCTGTCGGTTATCATATCTTTAACGTTTATCCTGCCCGACCTTATAAGTTCGAGAGCCGTCCTGTGGTCGAGTATAGACCCCGCGTAAGAGCTTAACAGCGTAACTTCGGTTCTCCAGAATATTTCGTTAATCGAAAGAGGGAGTTTTGCTCCTTCGTCCGCCGCTCCGAAAAACAAAACCGTCCCGCCCCGTCTTACCGATTTAAGCCCCTGCAAGATTGCACTGTCCGCGCCGGTCGATAAAATTACTATGTCCGCTAAAAATCCTTCGTTAATATTTTTAACGGCATCCGAGCCGAAATCTTTTGCGTTAAACGTATAATCCGCTCCGAATTTTTTTGCGTATTCGAGCCGTTTATCGTTAATATCGACCGCTATAATTTTGCTTGCGCCCGTTGCCCTTAAAAGGCTTATATGCAGAAGACCCGAAAGCCCGCTGCCGAAAACTATTACGGCATCTGCAGGCTTTACCCCCGCAAGCCTCTGTCCCCTTACGACGCATGCAAGAGGCTCGATAAACGTACCCTCCTCGAAACTTACCGAATCAGGCAAAAGATATATTCCGTTTTTTACGTTTATTTCCGGAAGTCTCAAATACTCCGAAAATCCACCCGGGTCGAAGTTAGTGGTCCTTATGGTTTCGCATACCGTTTGATGCCCGCTAAGACAATATTTGCATATATTGCACGGAACGTGATGCGCAGCGCAAATCCTGTCGCCGGCTTTATATTTTTTGACGTTTTTTCCGGTTTCGACTATCACTCCGGTAACCTCGTGTCCCAAAACAAGCGGAACTTTGTCCCTTCTATACCATTCTATGACGTCGCTGCCGCAGATGCCGCTTGCTTCGACCTTCATAAGGACTTCGTCGTCATTTATTTTAGGAATATCTTTTTCTATAAGCCTTATATCTTTATTGCTGTAATAAAGGGCACATTTCATAATTTTTGTTTACCTATTTTTGTTAGTTAAAATAAACCACCCCGGCGGCCTTAGGCCACCTCCCCTCCTTTTTAAAGGAGGGGAGTTTTTTCTTACAATTATAACACTTTTTCCGTTTACGACGACGCCTTTTCCGAATTTACGCTACCGCTTGGCGTACCGGATGAAGAAGGCAATTTCTGCCCTTCTTCTATAGCAAGCACTACGTCTCTTTTTCTTAAAACGCCGCCGTAACCGCCTTCTTTATCGATTACTATAAGTTCGTCGGTATTTTTTCTAAAAAAATTATGCACCGCTATATCTAAAGTATCGGTCAATTTAATTTTCGGTAAATTCGACGATTCCATTAAATCTTTCGCCGTTCTGGAATCGTCCGGAGAAGTCATCATTAAATTTTTTACTTTATCGTATTTGATTATGCCTACAATATTACCGGTTTTGTCTATAACCGGATGTATAAAAAAATTGGAATTAAAAAATATTTTAATAATCTCGTATAAAGGCATATCCGGCTCTATAGCTTTAGCGCGGCCTGCGCTTTCCTTTTCTAATACGTCGCTTACGGAATACCTCTGGAGCGGCTTAATCAAATAATCCTTAAAGTGCGCCGGCGATTCCATTCTGTTTCTTTTTTGGCTGCGGTATATGCTT
Source organism: bacterium (assembly GCA_021784835.1). The sequence continues at coordinate 1,560 of JAJYHI010000019.1, read as the reverse complement.
CTTTTTCCGCTGACTATAAAAGTTATAGCCGAAACAAGCATCAAGGGCGGAAGAAGACCGTAGCTTCCAGTCATTTCCGAAACCATTAATAAAGACGAAATAGGAGTTTTTGCGGCTCCGGCAAAAAAACCTCCCATGCCTATTAAAACAAACGGCGCAATATCGGAAGCATATATTAAATGGGGCAGTAAAATATGAAAAATGCCGCCTATCGCACCTCCCAGAGCCCCGCCTATCACCAAAGACGGCGCGTAAACTCCGGCGGAACCGCCGGAACTTATCGTAAAAGACGTAGCGACTATCTTAAAAAATCCTAAAAGCATAAGGGTGATTATCGTAAGTTTTCCCAATACCGCCAATTGCAGCCAACCGTATCCTACGCCCATAATTTCCGGAAAAAAATAAGCTATCCCGCCGACTGCCGCCCCGCCTAACATAGGTTTAAAATGCGGCTTAATTTTGATTTTCTTGAAAATATCGTGGATGAAATAAAAAAACCTGACGTAAAAATTTCCGGCAAACGCCAAAAAAACCCCGAGTATCGCATAAAAAACCAGAATTACCGGCCTTGAAAACGTAAACATAGGCGTTCTGACTACAGGGTTAAAGCCCGCGTAAAAATATGCGTAAACGGAATATCCAACGATAGAAGCGATAATGGCAAGCATTAGCGCGCCGCCCTCAAAGTCCATTTCCGAATATAAAACTTCGACGCCGAACATTGCGCCTGCAAGCGGAGATTTAAAAATAGCGCCTATACCCGCGCCGATTCCGGCAACCAGCATCGTCCGCCTATCCGGCACAGGCAGTCCTAAATACGTAGCCATGACTGAACCGAAGCCCGCCCCTATCTGTGCGACCGGACCTTCTCTGCCGCCCGAACCTCCGGAACCGAGCGTAACCGCGGAAGCAATTGTTTTTATAATCGGCACCCTTCCCCTTATATATCCTTCTTTATTATGGAAAGCGTCTATCGCGGCATCGGTTCCGTGCCCTTCGGCTTCAGGGGCAAAAGTATAAACCAATAAACCGGATATAAGGCCGCCGAGCATTATTATTAACGGAATAGCCCACCTTACGGGATGCGCATCCGGAGGAGCGCCGGTCTGTCCCATAAGTTCTGGTCTTGGAGAATAATAATGCGCCATGCTTACCTGCGATATAAATCTGAAAAACCTTATAAGAGCGTTAAAAACTATTGCCCCTATGCCTGCAATAATGCCAATTAAAACTCCGAAAAAAATCCATCTGGAAAAATAAAATATCGAATTATCCTGAAATCTTATTATTTTTCGTTTAAGATTTGTCCTTAATCTTATAAACGAATTTTTTATATAAGGCATTTTACCTTCCCGTTATTTTAGTAAAATAGCCGTCGTCGTTAAGAACGAAAACATCTCCTTTTTCATCTGCAGCTATTCCTATCGGTTTCATGATATTGCCGGCAAACCCTATAAATTCACCATTTTCATTGAACTTCGAAACCGTATCGTTGTTGAAATTTGCGACAAGAATATTGCCTGCCTTATCTGTTGCCGCCCCGTAAGGATAACTTACGCC
>JAJYHI010000122.1 GCA_021784835.1 bacterium | reverse complement strand
AGTACGAGAGGACCGGGATGGACGAACCTCTAGTGTTCCAGTTATCACGCCAGTGGTAATGGCTGGGTAGCTATGTTCGGAAGGGATAACCGCTGAAAGCATCTAAGTGGGAAGCCCCCCCTAAGATAAGATTTCCCCTGTGGCAACACAGCTAAAGATCCCTCATAGACTATGAGGTTGATAGGTCGGGTGTGTAAGCGCAGTAATGTGTTTAGCTTACCGATACTAATAGATCGTGAGGCTTAATCATTATTTATATATGAAGTTATATAAAGCCATTGATTCTGTACTTTTTGCTTAATTTTCATTCGATTATTTATAGACAAGTTTTCGGTAACTATAGCATGAGGGATACACCCGTTCCCATTCCGAACACGGAAGTTAAGCCTTATCGCGCCGATGGTATTGTGCGGGTAGCTGCATGAGAGAGTAGGTCGTTACCGGATTTATTTACCCCGAATAATGGTTCTTAGAATTAAAACATTATTTCGGGGTATTTTTTTATTTTATTTTAACGGACATAATCTTTAACGGACATAATCCCGTTTATTTATCTTTTTTAGTTATGGCATATCTACTTTCGCCGCATTTTTTTATTTTAGTATCCATATATATATTTCTTTCCGGATTATCTATAGGAAGTTTTTTAAACGTTGTAGTATTCAGGCTTCCAAATAATTATTCGGTGGTTTATCCGCCTTCATCATGCCCGAATTGCGGTTTAAAAATTAAGCCGTGCGATAATATTCCGGTTTTAAGCTATATAATCCTGCGCGGCAGATGCCGCAACTGCGGAGTTAGGATTTCTCCCGTTTATCCCGTAATAGAACTGCTGACCGCTTTTTTGCTTTATTTATTGTTTTTAAAATATTTTTACGATATATATTTTTATTATAAAATAGATATTTATAATATAGGATATTTTAAAAGTTATTTATGGACGCAGTTTGCAGGCTTATTAACTTACGGCATTTTTTTAATTATAATCATTCCTGTAATTTTTATAGATTTTTTTCATAAAATCATTCCAGATATGTTAAATATACTGTTAATAATTTCAGGATTCATTTTAAATATTTTTCTTCTTCGCAAGCCTTTTTTGTTTCCTTTGGCGGGTTTTCTCATTTCTGGATTATTTTTTTACCTTATAGCGGTTTCTTACGAATTTATCAAAAAAAAAGAGGGATTAGGCGGAGGAGACGTTAAGTTGATTGCAGGAATAGGCGCATTTTTAGGATTAAAAGGCTCGGTATTTGCGATTTTCGGAGGTTCTATTTTAGCTCTTGCCGGATTTATTATATTTTTTTTATTCCAGAAATTAAGAAAAAATAAAATTCCCGATTACGATTTTAAAATTCCGTTCGGCCCGTTTCTTTCGTTTGCTTCTATATTTTATATATTTTACGGAGATTTTTTAATAAAAATTTACATGAATTTTATATTGTAAATTTTCATGATAAAATGACGCAGTTTTGCATTAAAATTGACCCACCTGCAATATATAATATCTTTCAAATGTATTTTTGCAATTGCCGAATGCTTTAAACAATCAATGTTTAACTATCTTTTTATAAAAGGAATGTTATCTTTAAAGCAGTTAAATGTAAAATTAATTTTTCCAAAAAATTAATTTTACTTAAAAAAAATCGCTTTAAAATAGGTCAGGATAGAGGCGAAGAATTTCTATCGGCAATTTAGGGATTATTTGAGCGATTGACAAATTTATTTAATTATGTAAAAATTAAACCGAAACCTAAACCGAAAAAATATCTTATCAACCATAATGTTAAAAACGTTAAGCGCTGAATAAGGGGGCTGAATTGTTTAAAATAACGAGTTTTAAAAGAGTTTTTGTTTTTGCGCTGATTTTTTTGTCCCTGTTTTTGTTAATTCAGAAAAAAGCGTTAGCAAAAGTCGCCGTAGCCATTTTGCCTTATAAAATTATTTCTACGCATCATGGCAAATACTCGTATATAGGAAACAGCGTTCCGTTGATTTTAGGTTCCGATTTAGCGTCAAAAAATATCGGCATTATTAAAAATTCGGATATCGTCTCATATATTAAAAATAATCGGATGAATTTTTCTTCGGAAAATCTTTTAAAACTATCCGAGCATTTTAATGCAAATTATCTCATTTACGGGAGAATCATCAAAATAGGAAAAACATTCGTTATTCAGGCCAACGTTTTCGACGCCGCCATTAACGAGGTTGTATATAGGAACCATATGCAGGCGTCCGGCGCAAACTTCATCATAGGCTATACCGACCGGTTGGCGGGCATATTAAAAAAGGAAATTAATTCGAGGAAGGCCGCCGCCAAAACTTTTGCGGCGGAACCCGCTGCGGCCAATCATAGTGTCAATAGCATTAAAAGTTCCATTTTTATAAAACGTTTTGCTCAGAACGTCAATGGGCTTATAAAGACGGCGTATAAAAAATATGTAATTCAGGCGATAAGCACGGGTAAATTTTTGCGAAGCGGCATTCAAACCGTTGTAGCTACAAGGCACAGAGTCATTTTGTACAACCTGTCGCTTAACGGAGGGCTCAGGAAACTGGCGCAGTATAAATTGTCCGTCAGGTCTAATACTATATATTTAGGATTCTATAAAATTTCAAAAGGTTATAACGCTATAGTTTTAACTAAAGCAAAGCTCGGCATGATTGTATCGTATCTGCTGGTTTTCAGGAACGGAAGCCTTACTAAGCTGACCAAAAATTACGGCTTGTTTTTGAGGGTTATGCATTTACCGGGTTTCGGAAGGGTCATGGTAGGGCAGAAACCTGTTTCCGTTACTCCGTCTGGCAGATATTTTAACGATTACGCTATAGGACAGAATTATTATCCGATAGGCCAGTTCGGCGGAGATACTTATATATACGGGTTTAATAAAAATACCGGTTCTTTGGAAAGAGGGCGTAGACTTGCCTTTTTTAACGATATAACCCTTTACGGCACCGTTTACGGAAATTTTAAAAATAACGGTAAAAATTATCTTGTAGCGCTTTCAAAATCCGGCAACCTAATGATAATCGATAATAACGGCAAAACTATTTATACTGGTTCAAAAATATACGGAGGCTCTCCTCTTCAAGTCAGGGTGCCTTCTTTTAGCGGAGCCAGAAGCTCTACTTATACAGGAGGATTTATTTACAACGTTCCGGCCCAGCTCGAGGAATTTCAACATAAAGGAAAATTAGAAATTATCGCTATAAAAAATTATAGACAAGGAGCCTTTCTCCATAATCTTAATTATTTTGTTAAGACTTCTTTATTCAGTCTCGTCTGGAATAAAATAGGCTTCTATCCAGTCTGGGAAATAAAGCCTGTTACCGGTTACAGCGCGGCATTTTCTATTTTCAAAAGCGGAAGGAATGTTTATCTTGCCGACGGAGTGGTCGAAAACCCCGGTTCGCCGCTCACTAATCCAAAAAGCTACATAGCAATTTATAGGATTTCCGGCTACGCCGCGCATTAAAACACAAAAAAACGTTGAAAATAATTTTTTTATTTGCTATAATTATAAATTCCTAACGGCGGTGTAGCTCAGCCGGTTAGAGCATACGGCTCATATCCGTAGTGTCCGGGGTTCAAGTCCCTGCACCGCCACCACTTAAAACCGCAGTAAATAAGCCTTTCCGGACAAATAATCCTACTTGACATAACTTCCTAATTTTGATAAAATTTAATCAATTTTAACGAATTTTGCATACAAAAACGCATACAGTTTTTAGTTAAAATAATATGAGAATTTATAAACGCGGACAGGTTTACTGGTGCGAGTTCAGGCTTGACAATAAGCATTATCAATATTCCTGCAAAACAAAGCAAAAAGAAATAGCGCAAGAGATAGCTTCGGCTATTTATGCGGATACAATCCGCAACCGATTTAATTTGCCGGTAAAAAATAAAAGCAAAATTTTATTTTCGGATTTTTTTAAGAATTATATTGATAGCCTTATAAATTCACCAAGAACTGTTATTAATAAAACTGTTGAATCTAAACATTTTTTGCCATTTTTCGGAAATAAAGAAATTATAAATATTACGCCTGCAGATATTAAAAGTTATCAGTTACAGCGCAAGCTTGAAATAATAAATTTACCAAAAAATGCGGGCAAAAGAGAGCAGGATATAACATTTAAAAGCATAAATAATGAATTAGGAACGTTATCTAACTTCTTTAATTTCTGCGTAGAAAAAGGCTATGCAGATAAAAATCCAGCGCAACGGATTAAGAAATTAAATACGCTATCAAGAATTAAAACTTTATCGGAAGATGATATTCAAAAATTAATTAACGGAGCGACTAATAAACTTACAAGAAATTTAATTACATTTTTGATTTTAACGGGCTCCCGTAAAGGCGAGGCTTTAAATCTCAAATGGGACGACGTGGACTTGCAGAACGATGTAATAGCAATTAAGGGAACCAAAACAAAGTACGATAGATATATTCCGATAAGCAAGCCGCTCAAAGAGTTATTAACGGCAATAGAGAAAAATCAAGATTGTCAATATGTATTTAATAATAGTGGGGCAAAAATAGGCAATTTCAGAAAATCGTTTATGACCGCCTGTCGAAATGCTGGATTAAAGGATTTAAGAATTCATGATTTGCGCCACGTCTTTGCAAGTAAAATGGTTATGAACGGTACATCGCTTTATATAACGGGGGAGTTGTTGGGTCACCGAACGACTCAGATGACGAAAAAGTATAGCCATTTAGTACCGGAGACCCTAAAGAAAGCGGTGGACGACGTGTGGGGGAAACAATAGGGGGCTGTGTCTTTTTCTATTTTGCACGAGTTATCTCGACTTACCTCGCTGGCCGGATGAATTTAGTTGTAATTTAACGGCAGGGTAAAAAGGTTAAGGGTTTTATATTTACCAAAGGATTTTTTCTTGATTTTGTATAAATTCCCGTATTTCGGCAATAAAAAAAGCCCGCTCGAGGCGGGCTAAAAATTATGTTAAGCTTTTCTGCCGAGATACGTTGACGTTATGGAGAGCCTTTCGTGTCCCAACTGTTGAGATATATCAAGCCGTATTTCTGTATCAATTTTTCTAATTTCTTCTGCGGATAATCCCGTTTTCATTTCGACATATTGCAGCCAATCCTTGCCGAATAGCCCGCTTTTTGCCGTTCCCTCTATTACCGCGCCGGTTCTTTCTTTCCACTCGTTTTCGTATTTATTGTTCGCCCAAGCGTGCCGGTTGCCGTGGTTATGATAACCGGCCGCGATAATTCCAACCTTTTTTAAATTATCGATTTGCCGCCAGCTCCATGCCGCCCATTCCGTCATCTTAGAATCTGTTTTAGAAGCCGCAATATCTTTAAGTCCGTTTTCTTTAAGCCACTGCCTTGCCTCCATTACAGCTTTTATACTGTCTTTATCTAGAATAATAATTCTATCGCGATCGTTTTTCGCGAGGTCTTTCTTGCCGTTAATTTTTAAAATCCCGTTTTTAATATCCTCAACACTCTTATTGAGTAATTTAATACCGCCGCTCTCAGACATCCTTAAACCTGCAACTTCCTGCAGTCTGCTTGCATGATACAGTCCTTGGAACTCGATCTTTTCAACTCCTCTAAAATAATTATTGACGGTTTTAATATCAGCCGCAAAATTGCCCTTATAATTTGTATTGTCGTTTAGTCTGCTTAAATTTAATTCTTTGGCGGTTTGCTTGAGTTCCGATTTTCCGGTATATTTTAGAATTTGATTAAAATAGCTGACCTTATTGGAAGCGTCCGAGTTAGACATTCCGCTATTTTGCAAATATTCGTAGTAATTTTTAACCGTTCTGGAATCGATATTACTTAGATTATTAATACCGGTTACAGTTTTAAACTCCCTAAGAACCGTCCCTACTTTTTTAGCGGAAGCGGATTTATCCGGATATATTTGCCTTGCCACCAAAGAAATTTTAAAGTCGTTCCTGATATCATAGATTTTTGACATAATCTCTAACCTCCCTTTTATTTAATTTTTTATACATTATAAATAACCAAATTTTATGTTTCCTTTTGGTTTCCGGGGATTTTTTTGAAAGCCTTTCCTTGATGTATTTTGCAATTACGTTTTCGTTAAGTTTTTTGGTATGGCAAATCCCAATATTTTCGGCGTATTTTATAAATTGACGGATTATTTGTTTATGCTGCGCCTGTGTTTTAAGAGTGTTTTGATGTCTTAAGGGTAAAAACTTTTCCGGATTGTTTTCAAAATAATTTAATAGTTTCCCCATTTTAATCACCTCCTTTATGTTTATGAGTTTAATTAAATAAAAAAAGCGGCATTGCAAGATAAATTAAATAAGCCTTGCAATACCGCTTTGAAAACGCAACTCTCCCGTCAAACTTTATCTATAATTTTTTAAACGAGATTATTTTTATACTACCTTAATCTATATCAGGCCGGTAATTTCTTAAATGCAAAAGCGCGTTATGCGCCACATTTACCGCTTCCCGCGGTGGGCCAGATATATAGAATCGGCAACTACATTTACCGCCTTTCGGCGCAAAATGTAATTCAGCCGGGTAGAAATTTATAAAAATAATTTCATCAAAAATTAACTTTAAATGCAGGTAATTACTACACTTGCAGTCTTCAGACCTCTCTTTTTGCGAAAAGAGAGGTCTGGGGGAAGATAAGGAAATATAAGGGGTTTAAGGCTATAAAAATCTACCTTGCTGTAAAAGACTGAATATAGACACAGCCCCCTATATTGTTAAGAGATGAAAAAATGGGCTTTAGCGGTAGTCCTTTTAAGGTAATCGGATAAATGTCCCGATTTACGTTCTGAAATTTCAGGGCTTTCCGTCTGCAATTTGTCCCATATCTCTTCGTCGGTAAAACCTATCCTTAATAAATAGCACGCATACCTCATATCCGCGGATGAAAAATCAGGGTTATAAAAATCATTCCAGTTCTTCCTGCTTTTTTCGGATTTATAAGAATAGACTTTTTTAAAAGCCGGTTCGTTAATTTTGATTGCCTTAACATCGAGTACCGGCACCGTAGAATTTAAAATCGTATTTTTCACGATTTTAACTATCGGCAGGTCCTTGTATTTTTGATTTTTAAAGCAAGGCAGGCGGCGCGGTTGCATTCCGCTTGCCGCTCCGCTATCCGCATGGAACTGCCTGATTAATGAACGTTGAAACTTCGTTCTTTGTTCCGGCAACATTATATTATGGGTTAAGATATGCGCCTGGAACTTTTTAGGACTTGTCTTTACTATAATTGATTGATAAGGGATTGTATCTGGCGCCGTCAAGTCGTCTAAAAATAAAACGTCAGATTCGGCAGGCGGGATAAAATATATCCCGTTATCGGAATTTCGTCTTTTAAGCATATTAAAATCGATATCATTTAAGCAGTTAACGGAATTTAAGAGTATGCGTCCTTTTTCGTTAATAATGCAGAGTTGAATAGATTTATACAGGCTTAAAATTTGATGAATTTCTTCATACATAATTAATACCTCCTTAAATAAATAAAGGCCGTTAAATAAACGCAAAAATAGCGGTTAATTAAAGACCTTTTGGTTAAAATTATATGAATTGATATAAAGATTATTTTTTGGACGAGACTGTCCGTAGAATAGAATGGACGCGGTATTTTTTAAATATTTTAAAAATATTCTTCGAGCCGCGAAGATAAAAGGAATAAATCTTCAGTAGTATTCCTTTTTAAAGATTTTAGGTTTAGAATCTAAAATCTTTCAGCAGAGTTAAAATTTGCCGGCATAGAGCTAATTATTACCCAGATAATACTTTCGATATTATCCTTAATGGGCAATAACATTTTCATAACTCAGAATGAAAATGGCATCGCCGGAAGTCGATTACTATCGAGAAATAATTAATTATTTTTATTATTTCAAAAGATAAATATGATGTCAAGTATTTTTTTCTCTGCTTTTCTCTCATGAATATTTTTAAATTAATCTTTATTTGACTTTAGTTATCATAAATGATAACATAACCTTATGGCGTGGAAAATAACATTTTTCGATAAAAAAGTTGAAGAAGAAACCTATAAATTCCCGCCGGGTATATTAGCCGATTTTTTGCATATAGCAGAACTGATAGAAAAATTCGGCGCTGATTTGGGAAGCCCCCATACCAAAGCCTTAGGACGCGGATTATTCGAAATCAGGGCAAAGGGCAGGGAAGGCATAGGAAGGTCGCTATTTTGCTTTGCTTTAAAAAACGAGATAATAATATTACATTCTTTTATCAAGAAAACCCAAAAGACCCCGAAGAAAGAAATAGAAACGGCTTTAAAAAGAATGAAGGAGGTAAAATAATGAGGCCGACATTTAAAGAATTTAAAGATAAAGCTTTAAAAAATACAGAAGTCAAACTAGATTATGACAGGCTGAAGCCTTTGTACGATATTAAATCTAAGCTCATAAGCTTAAGGTTATCTGAAGGGCTTACGCAGGAAGATATAGCCGAAAGGATGAATACCGCCAAAAGCAACATCTCGAGGCTCGAAAGCGCTAATTCCAAAATCATGCCCAACATATCCACTTTGATAGAATATGCCGCCGCCATAGGCTACGATATGCGGATTGATTTCAGTAAAACTAAGGACGGAAGAAAAAATGACTAATAATAAAAATTATTTAAAATAAAGAAAATATAAATTTGACTATGGCGCACTATTAAATATGATAACACCTATCCTTCGGCTTATGAGACGCTAAAAGACGCAAGAGCCGGTATCAGCGCTTTTATGTATAAATATAACAAACGCGGGATGCATTCATCTTTAGGCTATAAACCACCACTAAAGGTCTATAATGAATATTTTGAAAAGGCAGCATTAATAAGGGGAGTTAAATCCAGAGGGGGCGCATCCCCCCCCTGAAAGACTATATAAATAAATATTAATAAAAAGGAATAAGAAAACTAAAAAACACGTCTTGACAATGGGTGTAGTATAAAGATATTATTGATTTCATGGATATTAATAGCATTCTTTTTGGCTAAGCTTAGAGAATATATTTTTAATATTATAAAGAACTAATTTCTGTTATTAAGGAATCCTTCCCTTCAATTTTTGAGGTTTTAAACAGATAATAATTATTTTAAAGAAAAATTAACCTGTACCTCCGATTATAAATTGATTTTAAATAATAAATATTCTCATAACTTTCATATATTCTATGGCGATAAAAAAATCTCAACTATATAGCTCAATCTGGCAGGCGTGCGACGAACTTAGGGGAGGGATGGACGCTTCCCAATATAAAGATTATGTCCTCGTACTTTTATTTGTCAGGTATGTCTCGGATAAATATTCTTGCAAGCCTGACGGGGTAGTTCAAATTCCTGAAGGAGGAAGTTTTGCAGACCTTGTTAAACTTAAAGGTAAAATCGATATAGGAGATGAGATCAATAAGGTTTTAAGCAAACTTGCCAAAGCTAATTATTTAGAAGGGGTAATAGATGCCGTTGATTTTAATGACGAAGACAAACTTGGTAAGGGAAAAGACATGCAGGACCGTCTTTCTAATCTTATAGCTATTTTTGAAAATCCTGATCTGGATTTTAGTAAAAACAAAGCCGAAGGCGACGATCTTTTAGGCGATGCTTATGAATACCTGATGAAACACTTTGCCGTGGAATCCGGCAAAGCCAAGGGGCAATTTTATACCCCCGCAGAGG
>JAJYHI010000114.1 GCA_021784835.1 bacterium | reverse complement strand
TTTCATAAGCGGATAACCTCCTTAATTTGCGTTAGTTGCGTTATCCGCTATTTTATTATTATTTTTAGTTAAGGAATAGACAAATTAAAAGTTATTTATATATAGACATTATAAAAGTTATTAACAAGGCTTATGAATTCGCTTGACTTAAACCAACGCGGTGTGATAAAAAGATATATTATGGCTTTAGAACCTAAAACAAAAACATTTGCGGAAATATACGAGTCTCAGGGGCATTATGCCGATGCGTTAAATATTTACATAGATATCTTAAAAGAAAATCCTTTGGATGCGGAATCGACCGGAAATATCGCAAGACTTCAGTCGTTAATTAAAGAAACGAATTTAGAAAAAAAAAGAGCAGCCGAAAACAGGATATCAGCTTTAGAAAGTTTTTTGCAAAAAACTTATACTTATAAAAATGGCAATAGCCGGGTATAAGCGTAAAATTGTGTTTTATCCTATATATGCTTAATACTCGCGACCTTATTTTGCCGGTAATAGAAAAGAACGCCCTCGGAATTTTAATTAAAAATCCCTCCAATCTTTTTTATATAACGCATTTTTCCGGAGAAGGTTACGTTTATGCGGCGGACACCGGAAAAATAAATCTATACGCCGACGGAAGATATGCGGAAAGAGCCGTAAAAGAATGCCCTAAAGATATAACCGTTATCAGGGTTAACGATATATATAAAGATATCGCCGAAGATATTTCTTCTAAAATTGCTTCCGGAAGAAATATCGCCGATAAAAATAAGCCTGCCGTAATGTTTGAATCAAATTATATGACGTATGACGATTATTCGGCCTTTGCCGGCGAATTTAAAAATAGAATAAAATTAATTCCCGCTTGCAGAGGCGTATCAAAAATAAGGTCGCTGAAAGATAAAGACGAGCTTTGCGATATTATCGAAGCAATTTCTATTGCAGAAAAGTCTATTGCCCGCGCTTTAAAAACTTTTTTAAACAGGGGTTTAAATTCGGGCGCCATTCCGGAGGAAAACAGAGCGGAACAATCCGCTACGCGATTAAAGCCTGCATATAAAACATATAAACTCAAGAAAAAAACTTTTTTAACGGAAAAGGATTTTGCGTTGATTTATAAAAAAAACCTAATAGACAGTTACTCCGAGGAATCATTCGAAACTATAGCGCTTTCCGGTAAAAACTCCAGTCTTCCGCACGGGTTGCCGTCGGATGTAAAAATCGACGAAAAAGGTATTCTACTGTGCGATTTCGGGGCAAAACGAAACGGCTATAAAAGCGATGAAACTTTTACCGTCCATTTAGGGAACCCGGACGATAAATTTTTAGACGTTTACGATACGGTTTATTCCGCGCAGCAGCTTGCCGTTTCAAAAATAAAACCCGGCGTTAAGTTCAGTTATTTAGATAAAATTGCCAGAGATTACATAGAAAAAAAGGGTTACGGCAAATATTTCACCCATTCTCTTGGACACGGAGTGGGGCTCGATATACACGAATATCCGTATTTAAGCAAAAAAAACGACGATACCGTTAAGGAAGGCATGGTTTTTACGGTTGAGCCGGGCATTTATATAGAAGGAGAGTTCGGCGTTAGAATAGAGGATATGTGCTACGTGGAAAAAGACGGGGTGCGCGTTATAACTAACATAAAAAAACACAACTGTAAAATTGAAGACGCCGGCATTATTTAGCCTCTAAATTTATAAATTTACATTACTAAAATTAATAGTTGATTTTTATTTTACATTGTTTTAAATTATAAACTTGCATATAAAACAAACAAATAAGCGGAGGCCTGTTTAAGTGTATTCTACTACCGATTTTAAAAAAGGATTGCGAATAGAAATAGAAAAAGAACCATACGAGATTGTGGATTTTCAGCATGTAAAGCCCGGAAAGGGTGGAGCGTTCGTAAGGACTAAATTAAAAAGTCTGATATCGGGAAAGGTTATAGATAGAACCTTAAGGGCCGGCGAAAAGGTCGAGACGCCCAACATCGAAGAAAAAAACATGCAGTATTTATATGATGAAGGAAACGATTTTGTTTTCATGGATAACGAGACTTACGACCAGGTGCATTTAGACAAGACGGCTTCGGCGGAAAGCGCCGGTTTTTTATTAGAAAATATACAGGTTAAAATACTTTACTATAACGAAAAACCGATAAACATCGAAGTGCCGAATTTTATCGAAGTCAAAATAAAACAGACGGAACCGGGATTAAGGGGAGATACCGTTTCCGGAGCTACCAAGCCGGCAACTCTTGAAACCGGGCTCGTAATTAACGTACCCCTTTTCTTAAACGAAGGCGATATTATAAAGGTCGACACCAGAACAAAGTCTTATATCGAAAGAATCAGTTCAAAATAATGCCGGCTCCGGTTTAGACAGCGTCGGCAATAATAGCAACAGATAAAGGCGGGGAATAAATATTATGAATATAAATGATATAAAAGACATGGTAAAGTTTATTAAATCCAATAAAATAAAAGAATTTTACTACAAAAAGGACGATGAAGAAATAAAAATAGTATTAGATTTGGAGGAGGCCTATAAACACGGCATAAAGAAAGGAATTTCAGCAAGAAACGATTATGCCGCCCAAATTTCCAACAGCGAACAGGCCGATTTAGTCAAATTTGCCGGACATATTACTAAAACAGTTGAAACAGAACTGAATCCCATAGTCAGGAACGAACATCTTAAGGAAATAGTTTCTCCGTTTGTCGGGTCGTTTTACAGGTCCGCTTCGCCGGAAAAGTCTCCGTTCGTAGAAGTCGATTCGATAGTGGAAAAAGGTGCCCCGGTTTGCATAATAGAGGCCATGAAGATAATGAACGAAATTGAAGTCGATATAAAATGCAGGATTGTTTCCATCCTTGCGGAAAACGGCCAGTTGGTCGAATTCGGGCAGCCGTTATTCCTTGTGGAGCCAGTATAATAATTTTAATCGTTAAATGGATGCCTGTTTAAACATCTAATTTTTTTAATAATTTTAATCGTTAAATGGATTTTTTTATCGATATTTTTATAAAAATAAGAAATAAGAATTAAAAACCTTTAAAGATTTTCAATAATGACGATAAAAAACAAAATATGTTCAGAAAGATTTTAATAGCCAACAGAGGCGAGATAGCCGTTAGAATTATAAGGGCGTGCAAAGAAATGGGCATTAAAACCGTTGCCGTGTATTCTACCGCCGATAGGGAAAGCCTTCATGTTAAATATGCCGACCAGAGCATATGCATAGGGCCTCCTTTATCTGCAAAAAGCTATCTCAATATTTCGTCCATAATATCCGCCGCGGAAATAACCGACAGCGAAGCCATTCATCCCGGATACGGTTTTTTATCGGAAAATGCAAATTTTGCCGAGATATGTGAAAATTGCGGCATCAAATTTATAGGGCCTACTTCCGTAAACATGAATCTTTTGGGAAATAAAAGAAACGCAAGGAAGCTCGTTAGAAGTCTCGGCATTCCGGTTTTGCCAGGAAGCGACGATACCGGAAACGACGAAGAAGATATAAAGAAAGCGGCGGAATACATAGGCTATCCGTTAATACTCAAGGCTTCTATGGGCGGAGGGGGAAGGGGCATAAAGATGGTCCTGACGCCCGCGCATTTGTCTCAGGCTTATCATCAGGCGAGACAGGAGGCGCAGTCGTTTTTCGGCGATAAAGACGTTTATTTGGAAAAATATTGCGAAAATCCGAAGCATATCGAGTTTCAGGTGCTTGCCGACAGGCACGGTAATGCGATATATCTAGGAGAAAGAGACTGCTCGATTCAAAGAAGGCATCAGAAATTAATTGAGGAATCTCCTTCCGTTTCCGTAAAATCTTCCGCGAGAAAAAAGATGGGAGAGTTGGTGTTAAAGGTCGTTAAAGAGATAAACTATGTTAATGCCGCTACTTTCGAGTTTTTATTAGACGAAAACGACGATTTTTATTTTATGGAAGTCAATACCAGGGTCCAGGTGGAACATCCCGTGACTGAATTCGTAACGAATACCGATATTATAAAGGAACAGATAAGAATCGCAAACGGGGACAGGCTTAAAATAAAACAGGATGACATTAAAATCAAAGGGCACAGCATAGAACTCAGAATTAACGCCGAAAACCCGGTAAATTTCAAACCTTCGCCCGGACTGATTACATTTTACAATAAACCGGGCGGATTGAACGTCAGGGTTGACGATTTTATTTATTGCGGATGCAACGTCCAGCCTTTTTACGATTCGTTAATCGCGAAACTTATAGTCCACGATACAAACAGATTAGGGGCGATAAATAAGGCTAAGAATGCTCTTAACGAGTTCAGGATAGAAGGCATTGAAACCAATATTCCTTTTCTTAAGAGAATATTGAATGACAGCGATTACGTTTCTGGGAGAGTCGATATAGGTTATGTTCAGAGGTTTATCGAAAGATAGAAAATTAAATCGCTGTTTTTAATTTAATTTAATTTAATTTAATTAGATTAGATTAGAATTAGATTAGAATTAGATTAGATTCATATTTGAAAAGTTTTTTATCGTAAATATTTTATTATATAATGGAAACAACGGCTATTGCCATATCGCGAAGCCATGATATATAATTGATTTATGTTTTATTTTCGTATAAATTAATAAACAGCATATAAAATATTAATTATAAAAAGATAATAAAAAGGGGGTATTATGGATTTTCCGAAAGGTTTAAAGTACAATTCCGAACATGTCTGGATAAAAGTCAGCGGCGATGATGCGCTTATTGGAGTCACAGATTATGCGCAGGACCAGCTTGGAGATATTATATACGTAGATTTGCCTGAAGTCGGTTATGAATTGGAACAGAACGAATCATTTGGAACAATAGAATCGGCTAAGTCGGTTTCGGAACTTTACGCTCCTGTCAGCGGACATGTTACCGGCGTCAACGATTCGTTAAAAGACGAACCGGAACTTGTAAACGAAGAGCCTTACGATTCCGGATGGCTGTTAAAAATTAAACTTACGAACGAAGACGAGCTGAACGATTTAATGGACCAGAGCGTTTATGAAGAATATTTAAAAAATAACGAATGATAACAATATGAGTTCCGGTATAATTTTGCGGACAGGCATTAAACATGGAATTATGAAATTGAATTATTAAAATGCGATGAACGATGCGGGATGCGGACGGATATTTTAATATTATAATTTCGGGAGGCTGTTCCGGCGGGTTCAATATGTCTGCCGATTTGTCCTTATTGGAAGGATATAGAACAGCCGGAGATATTTCGGAACGCCCGACGTTAAGGCTTTATTATTTTGCCCCTCCGGCTCTCTCGCTTGGATTTTTTCAAAAAGATAAGGATAGAAATTCAAAAAATATAAGCGACGGTATAATCGCAAAAGCAAAAGACAAAGGATACGATATTATCTCAAGGCCTACCGGAGGCAGAGCGGTGCTACATAAGAACGAGATAACATATTCCTTAACGGCGTCATATAGAAAAGGCATTTTTGCCGGAGAACTTTTAGAAACATATAAAAAGGCGGGAGAGTTTTTAAATCTTTTCTTTATTAAACTGGGTTTAAATCCCGATAATAATTTTTCTTCTGATAAAACAGGCAAAATCAAAAATAGTTTTAACCCGGCGTTTAAAAAAAACAATTTTAATTGTTTTTTAAAAGCGCATCCATATGAAATAACATTCGGCGGCAGAAAAATTTGCGGCAATTCTCAGAGAAGAAGCGATAACGCTTTTTTACAGCACGGTTCTATATATGTCGATTATAATCCCGCAGAACATATCGAATTGTTCGAAGACGGCGATTTAGAAGCTAATGCGGAATATTTTAAAAATATTACCGGTATAAAACAAGAAATGGAAAGGGCGAAAATAGATTATGTTCCAAGATATTTAGGTTTCGAAAGCCTTTCGGGTATTATAGCGAATTCTTTTTCCGATGCTTACGGACTTAAACCTAAACTAGCTTATTTGCCGATTACAGGGCTGAGGGCTGAGGGTATATAAATTGCAGGTAAATTAAAAATAAACAATTGAAACGCAAATCATGATTTAGAAACCATTGTTAGATACCCCAATGTTTTAAGTATATGTAAATCTGTATCCTCCCCCTGAAAGACTATATAAAATAAATAAATATGAACAAGAAGGAATAAGAAAAACTAAAAAAAATTCCTGACAATGGATACAGTATATTCCCGGGAATGACGCCGGTTGGGTAAAATGTTAAATTCCTAGGAAATTAAAGAAAGAAATTAAAGAAATTTTACAATTTATTATTTTTGTGGTATATATTATAGTATCTAATCAATTATTAATGGCAACATATTTTTTACTAACGTTAAGTTAAGCGGGCATAGCTCAGTTGGTAGAGTACAAGCTTCCCAAGCTTGGTGTCGCCGGTTCGAACCCGGTTGCCCGCTCCATTCAAAACCGCAGTAAATCAGGCACTTAAGGCAATATCCCGCATTGACATAATTTCTAAATTCTGATAAAATTAATGTAATTTTAACGAATTTTAGATACAATTTCGGATACATTTTTTAGGTATGAATATTTATAAACGCGGGCAGGTTTACCGGTGCAAATTCAGTATAGACAATAAACTTTATCAGTATTCCTGCAAAACAAAAGAAAAAGAAATAGCAAAAAGAAATAGCATCAGCTATTTATGCGGATACAATCCGAAGCCGTTTTAATTTACCTGCAAAATATACCGTAGAGCATACCTTTAATGAAATTTTTTGAAGAATATATTAAAAATCAGACTGTATCCAGCGGGACAAAAGAAGTCCGTATAAATGCTTCTAAACATTTTTTAAAGTTTTTGAAAATAAATCTATTAAATCTATTGCGCAGACCGATTTAGAGAAATATCAGCTTATAAGAAAATTTTTCGATAAGCCCAAGAGTTTTAAGAAAAGAAATAAGTTCCTTGCCGGTCAATAAAGGAAGTTTACTCATATTGCAATTTTTTGGACGTCAATAAAATTAACGGCAGGATATCCTGAGCTTTTTTCCTCATGACAAAGTTCTATCGCTTCTTTAATTTTTAATTCTATCTCTTAACTTATCTATAGACTTAGCTTAAGTATGGCATCCATGTAATTCAGGAACGTCGGCAATATAATAACCGTCTTCGTCCTGAGTAATTATAATTGTGTATTCTTTTTTCATTTTGGCCTCCTCAATAAAAATATAACACTATAATAGAAGATAATCAAACAATTTTTAATTTATTTGTCTCGAAACAAATTTTAAATAGTCTTGAAAAGCATACCCATATTTTTTGAAAAAAGCAGTACTTTTTAAAGCGCCAAAATATATTTAAAATTTATGATAAATTTATAATAATTTTTATTTGTTAATTTATATCATATATGATATAATAAATTTAATTATAAATCCATAATATTATAATGAAAAATAAGGTAGAGATTTATAAAAAGGAAAACGGCAGAGAGCCGGTAACGGAATTTTTATTATCCCTGCCTGAAAAGCACAGCGCTAAAGCTATCAGAGAGATAGACCTTTTGATAGAGTTCGGTTTGGATTTAAGGGAGCCGCATATTAAAGCCATAACAGGTAAAAAATATTCCGGTTTATGGGAACTCGGGATTAAATTTGCCGGTGATATATCGAGAATATTTTATTTTATGCCGGTCAAAGGTACATTTTTATTGCTCAACGGTTTCGTTAAAAAAATGGATAAAACTCCGGTGCGGGAACTCGATATAGCTCTGCGCTATATGGAAGACTATAAAAGGAGATTAAAACAATGAATAAGAAGATTACTACTTCATGGGAAGACGTTAAAAAAGAGCTCTTAAAAGACCCCTCCGTCTATAAAGAATATAAATCCTTAGAGCCTGAATACAAGATAATAAGTCAGATGATAAAAATAAGGATAGAACAGGGGTTGACGCAGAAAGAACTGGCGGAAAAGATAGGAACGAGGCAGAGCAATATAAGCAGGCTAGAAAGCGGAGAATGCAATCCTTCCTTGGAATTCCTGAAAAAAGTGGCCAAAGGGCTTAATAAAGAGCTTATCGTATCGTTGTCTTGATTGCCATCAATTTCGAGCCTTATTTTTAATCTGCAAATAAAAAATATTCATTTTCCGATATATGTCCGGGCGATTGTTTCCCTGCTATGTCTCAGCTCATTTGCAATTATGAGGCATGCAGAATGATAATTCTTTTGTTGTTCGGAATCCATTTCCGCATACTTTAATCCGCCCGTCGCAGGGCAGTCCCTGCCGGTAATTTCATAATACCGTTCGTGGGCGTAATTATGCCTCAAAGCGTGCGGGTGGTAGGGTTGCCGTCCCATATTTTAGCTATATCTGCGGCTAAAAGGTTATCCTTAATAAAGCAGGAAAAGGATAATCACGTGCTTCTCGAAAAATTAAATTTAATAGAGGACGGCAAATTAAAGCGGGCGGGATTTTACTGTTCGGCAAAAATCCAAAAAAATATTTTACCGGAGCATATATAAAAGTCGGGAAATTTTTATCGGATACTGACGTTATCAGCTCTGACGATATTTTGGGCAATCTTTTTGAGCAGGTAGAAAAGACCTTGGAATTATTAAAATCTAAGTATCTCGTTTCTGTGATAGGCTATAAAGGCCTATACAGAAACGAAACTCTTGAATATCCCGAAGAAGCATTGAGGGAAGCGGTAACCAATGCCGTCGTGCATAGGGATTATGTCGGGGCGCATACGCAGATGAAGGTATATCCGGATAGATTAGTTTTATGGAATGAAGGCGGACTGCCTTCGGGAATTAAAATCGACGATTTAAAAAAAATCTCATGCCTCAAAACCGCGGAATGAATTAATCGCCGACGTGTTTTTTAAAGCCGGTTTAATAGAAACGCGGGGAAGAGGAACGGTTAAAATAATCGAGGAATGTAAAAAAGCCGGACTGCCAGAACCGGAATTTAAAGAAGAATTCGGCGGCTTTTCGGTATATTTTTATGAGAAAACGGATTTTTATTCCGAAGATAATTTAAAAAAATTAGGATTAAATCAGAGACAGATAAAATTAGCCCTGTATATAAAAGAAAATAAAAGCGCAAATTTATCTTCCCTCGAAGGCATAATGCCGGATGTTTCAAGAAAAACCCTTTACAGAGATTTGCGGGAACTTACGGACAAGAATGTCCTGAAAGCGACCGGCGCTAAGAAGCTTAGAATATATGAACCAGTAAAATAATTTGTTATCGGACATTTATCGGACATTTGCTAATATAAGAAAAAGTATTATAAGAAAAAGTATTATAAGAAAAAGTATTATAAGAAAAAGTATCTGATTTATTTATTTTCATACTCACGTCTGTATTTTGCTGTGGTCTGGGTTTGGGTTTAAAAATATTATAAAATAAATAAATCTATCCCTTTATTGCTCTATAATTCACGGCAAATAAACTGTTTAGATGTTTGTATATGTGCCTAACGGGATAAAGTTAGAAGCGATATATAAAGGCAGGCATTTATAAAGCCAAAGGCTTTTATATCCATCGGAGTGAAGTTAGAGGCTATGATGAGGTTTTAAGATATATATTAGATTATATAAAAGTTCATCTGCCTCTTATTTTAAGACATCCTTGAATAATATCTTAACAGAATTGCAAAAATAATTATTATTTGTTGTCAACTTTTAATTTGTCTATTGAATTTAACTTTTAATTTGTCATAATATCCAGTTTATTATTATTTACTTTAAAAATATCTAATCTGCTCTAATTGCAATCAACTTTCACCACCCCCTTTGC
>JAJYHI010000125.1 GCA_021784835.1 bacterium | reverse complement strand
GCAAGGAAGTTATAGTTATAAAGAAGTAAAAAGGATATTTTACTATAATATAACGACCTCACTTTTTGGTCGGCGTTTTATGTATTTTTTGGTCGGCGTTTTATATATTTTACATTCGGTGACGATATTAATACCGCAGCTTTAAGGTTATCTATTTTTACGGTAGCGGTTGTTCCGCCGAAGAACTCGAAAGCGTTTATATGGCATTTTGTATATTCCGTTCTTAATCGAACACCCATTCCGTTTTCAATCGAACGCTAATTTAATCTAAATTACTAGTGTATTTTTACTCCGCCTGAACGGCGCACTTTTAAATTGCCGTCGGCAGTAAAATTTCAGCTTTAATCCCTTTTTTATAGTAAACTTTCTCCTTAAACTAATTTTTAAGGAGAAAGGATGAAACGAAAAAGGAGGCTGACCGTGAACACAGTAAGAGAAATTATAAGGTTATTCAACCTAAACCTTAGCGTGAGAAATATTGCATCATCCTGCAATATTTCTATTTCTACAGTAAGTTTCTACTCAAACCGCTTTAAATCATCAGGCATAACTTACGACGAATTTGCCTCTCTAACCGATGAGGAAATTAAAAACAGGCTGTTTCTTAAATTGCAGAAGGAACCCAAAAAAGTTATGCCGGATATGAGTTGCCTTAATTCCGAACTTAAACGGAAAGGGGTTACCCTTTATCTTTTATGGGAGGAGTATATAATCGATAATCCGGACGGCTACCGCTATTCTCAGTTTGCTTATCACTACGCAGAATGGAAAAAGACGTTAAATCCGGTTATGCGATTTAACCATAAGATGGGAGAAAAGGTATTCGTTGATTTTTCCGGATTTAAACCGTCCGTAAAAAATCCCCTTACCGGAGAAATAACCGAAGTAGAACTCTTTATAGGAGTTTTAGGCGCGAGCAACTATACCTTCGCATATGCCGTCCGCAACCAGACGCTTGAAAGCTGGATAGTCTGCCATGTTAAAATGTTCGAGTTCTTCGGCGGATGTCCTTCCGCAATAGTTCCGGACAACCTTAAATCAGGGGTTACCAAGGCAAACTATTACGACCCTGAAATAAATCCGACGTATCTCGAGATGTCCCTGCATTACGGCACGGTTATAATACCGGCAAGACCCGGCAAGCCGAAAGACAAGCCGAAGGTCGAAAACGGGGTGTTAAACGCCCAGAGAAGGATACTCGCCCCTCTAAGGGATAAAACCTTTTTCAGCATAGAAGAAGATTATAGATTAATTTGAAAATTAATTTTAGTTTAAAATGGGGTCAAATTTAAATGACGAAAGGGGTCAATTCTATTTTACGATATACAGGCACTTTCTTTACCGATAGAAAAAAAGATTAGCGGCAAGAATACGAAGATATTATTGAAAAAATATGCTCAGGAAATGGGATCGCCTCTTTTTACCGAGATTGCGGGACGAAAGAAAATCGGCATGCCTACGGCTCTGAATATATCATTGAGAAGCCTTTCTACTTATGCCGTAGAGGAATTTAGAAATAAAAACGGGGACGATAAACCACACAAGCGATATGCTTCATTTTTTAATACAGACTTAGAAAGGCTGATGTTTGACAGATTTTATCATATTTTTATTATCAACAGAGGTAAGGCTCCGACCAACGTTACCTTTGTTGATAAAATATAACGATTGTGCTGCCTATCCATAACCAAACACCTATCCCATTTTTAATCGAACGGTATTTCCGTTTTTAGTTTTTGAAACTTTCCGATGTGAATTTTGCCCGAAACCGTTACATGCAATCCCAATCCTTTTTTTTGCCATATCAACATATTTCTTGCTTTGTTCAATACCTATCCAATTTCTGCCTAATTCTTTCGCCATTACTGCAGTGGTGCCACTGCCTAAAAATGGATCTAAGACTAGATCGCCTATATTTGAAGATGCGGTAATTATCCTTTTTAGCATCTCCTGAGGTTTTTGCGTAGGATGTAATGCTCTTCCATCTTCTCCATGTAATCTTTCCTTGCCTTGCACTAAAGGCAAAGCCCATACATCCCTCATTTGCTTTAGTGCACCGTTTTTTTGGGTTTCCGGGTTTATTTTTTTAAGTTCTTCATAATTGAAAATCCATTTTTTCCCCTTAACTGCCCAAACTACGAATTCTGTTGAGTGAGTAAAAACCCTTTTTGTCATATTGGGCATCGCGTTTGTTTTTTGCCAAACAATGATATTGTTGATTTTGAAATTTAACTCCTTCAGTATAATTATTACTTCTGCAAGATTATGATACGTGCAAGAAATATAAATTGAGCCATTATCTTTTAATACTTTTTTACACGCACCTATCCATTTTATGGAAAACTGTGTATATTCTGGAGCGGTCATTCTATCCCAGTCTTCATTCATCATATACCAATCACCGCCGGTTTTGTTTCCCTCCCATTTAAGACCACTGCCTGAAAGATTATAAGGGGGGTCGGCAAAAATCAAATCAACTGACTTTTCGTCGATTTTATCGTTCAAAACTTTTACACAATCATCTTGATAAATAGTATTTATTTTCAAAATTATCGCCTTGTTAAAATGGATTTTTGCCATGAACTGATTATACTTGGTATTTGCTCGATCCACTCTCCGGAATGCTTAGCAACTTCAGTGAGTCCTAAAATCTGTTCGTAAAGTCTCAGTAATTCAACATGGGTAAACTGTCTTCCTTGCTTTCTGATTTCCAAAAGAATCTCAAGCAATTTAATAAATTGGGTTATGGAAAGAGGGATAATTTTCTGTGCCGCGCCTCTATAGCCATATTTAATAGCCATCCAGAAAGTTTCTACCGTATCTCGATGCAACTGAGGTGCAATAAATAGACAATAGGTTATTTTATCAGAATATGAATTTTCAAAATCTCTCACATGTCGCATAACCGGCTGTCCTTCGTTGTACCACTGTGAACGATCTTTGAGCAAGGTAACTTCACAGACGGAATTAAATTTTTCGTAAAAACATTCTATATCTGGCTTATTACCTGGAGCGGTAAATGTAGGTTCGTTATCATCGCCTACCGGGTAGTTCGGCTTAATTTCCAGAGCATCATTAAGAGCTTTGAGCGAAAGCGCTATGAGCTTCTCAAGCTCAACGCTTTTTTTATTTCGTGATTGATGAATATCCTTGAGGGCATTAATATATTCTTGAATTTTAGCGGCATTTTGAGACTCAAGATTAATTTCAAGTTCTTGCAGTTTTCTGCGGTAACTTCTTAATTCTTCTATATATGTTTTTAGTTGGTCTGCAATAAAGTTATCAATTTTTTTAAAATTAAAGAGCGGAGGAACTATTTCCTTTGATTTTAAATCTGATATATAATTTTGTGCATCTATGCTTAATTTTTCGGCAATTCTTGCCAACTCTAGTTTTGTTTCCCACGGTAAAACAGGTTGTTCGATATCGGCAAGATATTCTATGTATTTGTCGGCGTTTTCGAATAATAGAGGGGCACCATTATACTTGGAAAGTAATTTATCAATTTCAATAGATCTTCTCGGTTCCAAATCAACATAAAAACCGCCGCCCCTAATATGCAGGTATCTCGTCAACCTGAAATATCTAATCGCATTGTCGCCATAATCCTTGAGGTTGCTGAGCAGTTTTGTAATTTCACTGATTTTACCTGTATTCAAAAATGCCTTAGCAAAATTTTTCCGGAATTCTTCCCTGAATTGCTTTCTGCTTTTTTCATCTTTTTTCGACCGCAGCCCTAATCGGTATTCGATTAACTTTTCAGCTTGCTTTTTAATGTTTCTGTAATCAATAAGGGTTGGGGCAAACAGGGAGAATTCTTCCTTGCTTATCCCGACTGGATTATTACCCAATTCCGCCCATTTTTTGTTTGATTCATTAATAAGATGTAATGTTCCTATAAATGGCATGATAGCAAATCCGTCATTTTCCGAAAATGTTTTATTTGCAGGATTGGGGAGTTGCCATTTTAAAAAATGGCTGAAGAACAGTTTACCTAAATCGTAATCTTCTGAAAGGAAGTATTCGCCCAGCGGAGTAATTTTAACCCCTTCGGCTGAATTTTTAGCAATGCACAAACCCATTTTATTAAGAGGAGCAACGGAATTTCTACCACGCATTGCCGGATCCATATAGCCTTTTGCCTGACCGCCCTGCGCATTGAAAATTGCTTCGGCAACAGAAAATGGCATTTCTTTTTCGATATTATCGAAATATTCTTTTTGTTTTTTGTTTAGTTTGGTTGGCTTATACAGTTTATTCTGTATAAGGAGTATTTGATATTTAATTTGATTCCCGGAATTAAAAGGTTGTCCCTCTATCTCCTTTAGAACGCGCAAGAAGTCCCGTAATCTTTCGGGGTTTCTAACAGTTGTTGATATTGACCAAGGTTTTTTCATAATTGCTTTTTTGTTACTTTGCAATAAAAGACCCGCTCTGTATGCCCGTCCGTATAGCTTTTACCTGTCGTAAATGCTTTATAATCTCTCTCGAAAATATCAACCTCGCCGCGGGTTTTCAATATATCTATAATTCGCTCGTCACTAATGCGGGCATTTGATCTCCCGTCTTTAGATTCGCCGGTATTATTATAAGAAACTAAAATATGCTCACAGTTTGAGTTAGAAATCAAATTTGCGAATGTTTTAGAAGCCGATTGTAAACAGTAATCGCTTTTAATATGGGTTCTATTCATTTTCTTTGCTTTGCCATACACTAATGGTTTTTCCCAAGAAGCAAGGTTTTCCAAAAGATGATAGGCATCCGAATACTGTCGAGAATTATAAGGAGGATCAATATATAAAACATCACATTTTATTTTTTTAATGAGCTGATTTGCATCTTCTTTATATATTTCATTATTTAAGTTATTTTTGGGATCAAAATATGGAACTAAAAGACGTAGCGGTTGGATTGTATCTAATTTTTTTCTGTAAGCATCGTAATGGCCAACTGTATTTGCCACCTTATCGACCGCATACAACAACGAGGTAACAAAAACAGCTTTCTCACTATCTGTTTTTGCAATCTCGTTAATTTTTTCTCTGATAGCACCTATTTTGCGAGCATTTTCAAAAGTAAAAAAGGTGTCGCCAAAATGTTCGGAAAAATAATTATTATTTAGCGCTTCTAAGTTATTGAGCAAGTCTATCTTCTTTTCTACTTCTTCAAAATCAATTTCCAGAGTTCCTAAAAAAGCTTTTAATGGGAGATAATTACTTACTAAAAAGTCGTTGGCAATAATTTTTATGCCTTTTTCATTAAACCTTTCACCAACAACACCTGTGCCCGCAAAAATATCGCAGAATACGCCGAAGCCAGTGCACTTTTCATTAACAATATCTTCGATAAAACCCAGCAACTTATATTTATTCCCCAAAAATCTTCTGTTTTGTAGCTGAAAACAACCAGATTTAACTCTGCTTTCAGTAGAAAAATATAACTTATGCACTTTTTTTATTTCCGATGTATAAGCCGGCTGTGGAGTCTCTATCAAATCAAAAAGTGAAAGCTGGATTCCGTCAGAAATATAGTATGTTATTTTTTCGTTAGAGCTTTGTGTATTAGTAAAAAAGCTATGGGCATCATTTTCGCTAACAATAATAAAATCAATAACATTAACGCCCATTATTTTCCCCGCCTCGATAATTTTATTCACAACTTCCCTGTCTTGTTGACTTGGGGCAACATCTCCGGAGGGATGATTATGTAATAAAATAATACCGGCTGCTCGTAATTCTACCGCGGGACCAAAAATTTCCCTTGGATGAATGATGCTTTTATCTAATATGCCGATTGAGATAACCTCTTTTTTTAATAATGCATTTCTTGCGTTTAGATAAAGGCATACTAGATATTCTTTTTTCTTGTTACGTATATCGAGGGTTAGTGAAATTGCATCTTCTGGAGACGAAACAATGCTGTCATTTATGGTCGATTCCGCATAAAATCTTTTTATTAGCGCGATAGCGGATATTATTTGAAGGCCTTTTGCTTTTCCAATTCCGGGAATTTCTAAAAGGTTTTCAAGTGTTATATTTAAAAATTTACTTCCAAACTTTCTTATTATCTGTTCGGAAAGCTGCTTTACATTCTTTCCTTTAATTCCGTTGCCAATCAAAATAGCTAAAAGTTCACTTTTAGAAAGGGCATCTGACCCTTTTTCTAAAAATCTTTCACGCGGTCTATCAATTTTTGGAATATCTTTAAGCGTTACCATATTTTATTCATTAAATTATATAATTAATATTAGGGATTTGACAATTGTTTTGTAAGCAATCCTTTAGACCCTTTATCTCCCCACACATCGTCAACCGCTTTTCTCAAAGTTTCCGGCACTAAATGGCTGTATCTTTTTGTCATCTGGGTCGTCCTATGCCCTAACAATTCGCCGGTAATATAAAGCGAAGTGCCGTTCATAACCATTTTGGAGGCGAATACGTGCCGTAAGTCGTGTATTCTTAAATCTTTCAATCCGGCGTTCTTGCAGGCGGTATGGAAAGAACGCTTAAAGTCGCCAATTTTAGCCCCGTTGTTATTAAAGACATAGGAACAGTCGTCTTTCTTTTTAATCCCGCCTATAAGCTCTTTTAACGGCTTTGATATAGGAATATACCTATCATACTTCGTCTTAGTCCCTTTTATGGCTATTACATCGTTCTGCAAGTCCACGTCGTCCCATTTAAGATTAAGAGCTTCGCCTTTGCGGCAGCCGGTATAAATCAGGAACGTTATTAAATCTTTTGTCAGTTTATTCGTAGCGCCTGCTATAAGCTTATTTATATCCTCATCGGATAAGGTTTTAAGGCGGGATAATTCGTTAAGTTTCTTAATGTCGGTGCAAGGGTTCTTATCTATATAATTATTTTTGACGCAGCAATTGAAAAAATTAGAAAGCGTAGCAATTTCAATATTAACAAGCCTAAAGGTTATATCCTGTTCTCTTTTGCTGATATTTTTCGGCAAGTTTAATATCTCAAGTTTTCTTATAAGCTGATATTTTTCAATATCGGATAAACTTATTTGATTTATCGATTTACTCTTAAAGTAATCAATAAAATGGCTTGATACAAACCTGCGGACGTCTTTAGTCGCCTTTGCCGTAGCCTGATTTTCTAAATATTCTTGAAAAGTTTTTTCAAAGGTATGTTCTACGGTATGTTTAACCGGTATATTAAATCTGTCCCGTATTGTATCCGCGTAAATTGCCGAAGCTATTTCTTGGGCGGTTTCTTTATCTTTTGTTTTACAAGAATGTTGATATAATTTATTATCGAGCCTGAATTTAACCCAGTAAATATCGCCCCTTTTATAAATATTCATATTGTATCCATGTATCCGTTTTTGTATCCAAATTTCGTTAAATTTACCTAAATTTTAGTAAAATTTAAGAAATATGTCAAGTAGGATTATTTACTGAAAAGGCTTATTTACTGCGGTTTTTAATGGTGGAGCTGATCGGGGTCGAACCGACGACCTCTTGCATGCCATGCAAGCGCTCTGCCAACTGAGCTACAGCCCCATAATAACTATGATATATATTTAAGGAAAGTATTAGTTTACGTTAATAATAATACTACAATTTAATATTTTAAGTCAATAATAAAAATCGGCATCTTAAACCTATATAAATTGAGCCTATACATATTGAAATTTTCATATTGACATAAAACTAACGATATTATATAAAAAAGAAGGGATTAACCCGTCCAGTAATTTCCGGAATGGGTGTCCAGTTAAAAACGGAAAAGCCGTCCAGTTAGAACGGAATACGCAAATAAGTGAAAAACCTTTATTATTCTAAATATCGGTTGTATAATTTACAATAGGGATTGATTTAAACGTCTGGCTATATTATATATATATTAAATAAATTCAGGCTTCATTTTAATTTCTTATGTTTATGTTTGTTTACATTTGATAATCGGTTCATCGATTATTCAATTTTATATTCAGTCTTTTTTATAATTATATAATTTATATAATATTACTTTATATTATAGGAGGAATAAAATGCCTTTGGTATCCGCTAAAATTATACTTGACGATGCAAACAAAAACGGTTACGCCGTTGGAGCCTTTAACGTGAATAATATGGAATTTTTGCAGGCGGTATTTTCCGCCGCCTCGTTCGAAAAATCTCCTATAATTATTGCCGCAAGCGAAGGCGCCATAAAATATGCCGGTCCGGAAATGCTTCATTCGATGGTAAAAACTCTTTCGGACTCCTATCCTGAAATTCCGGCGGCTCTCCACCTCGACCACGGTTCAAACCTGAACGCCGTAATGACTGCGGTAAAAGCCGGCTTTACTTCCGTCATGATAGACGCGTCACACTTTCCTTACGAAGAAAACCTTAAAATCACCAAGCAGGCTGTCAGCCTCTGCCATCCCTTAGGAATTTCCGTGGAAGCGGAGCTAGGCAGGCTTCAGGGCGTCGAAGAGCATGTATCGGTTGCCGAAAGAGACGCTGTTCTCGTTAATCCCGACGAAGCAAAAGATTTCGTCGCGTCATCAGGCATAGATTTCCTCGCTCCGGCAATCGGAACTTCGCACGGCGCATTCAAATTTAAAGGCGAAGCCAAACTAGACTTCGAACGTTTAAAAAAAGTTAAAGAATTAACCGGTATTCCTCTTGTCCTTCACGGCGCTTCATCGGTTCCCGAAGCCGCTTCAAAAAAATTCGAAGAATTCGGCGGAGATTTAAAGGGTGCCAAAGGTGTTCCGTTCGACGTGCTGAAAGAGGCGATTAAATTTGGAATCAATAAAGTAAATACCGATACGGACCTGCGGATTTCTTTTCTTGCAAGGGTAAGAGAAAGCATTGCAAAAGATAAATCTCAAATCGACCCGAGAAAAATTTTCGGTCCGGCCAGAGATTATGTTATAGAAGTTATAAGGGAAAGAATGAGAGTTCTTGGTTCTTCCGGTAAAATTTAAAGGCGGCTATCGCAAGATAGCTATCTTGCGATAATAATTTTCATAAAAAATATTACTAATAACATCGAAACAAAAATAAACGGCAGAAGTATGGATAAAATAGACCTTGGCGTCGAAAGACCATTCGTTTCCTTGATTCCAATTATCAATAAAGCCGCAAACCATGCCGCCGATATATTGTATCCGAATATTGGAAATATGGAAAAGATTCCCACGCCTGAAGCATAGGCGATTACTCTGAACGTATTCTTTACTCCGCTTTTGCCGCCCATAAACATTACGAATCCGTGCACTATGGCGGTTAAAAGCGCTAAAAAAACCGTGTATAATATCCCTAAGAGCAATAAAAGCAAGATAATCCCTGTTATTATATATAAATCGATAGAATTTTTGTCGGCAAAAAAGAGCGGGATTTTAGGCAAAATAGCATAATTTTTATAGAAACCTATCTTAAAAAATATTACTTCCCAAAAAAAAGAAAATACTAAATTTATATACGTAAATATTATTGCATAAAAATAAGGACGCAAAATCTCCTGCCCTTCCTCATGCCCCATTTTATCCATTTTATCGGCGGTATCCGTGTCGCTTAAATTTAATTTTTTATAAAATACTTCGGGATGAAAGAGAGATTCCTTCCACGTAGAAAATAACCCCTTGAAAAATCCTGTTTCTTTTATGTCGTCGAAATCCGCCATTATATGTGTATCCCTCCGGCCTCCGGCTATTCGTAGCCGCTTGCGGCCGTTTTTATTTAATTAACTTTTTTAAATTCTTTCTTTATCTAATTTATATCTTATACTGTCGGCAAGTGCCATATAAGACGCCTCTATTATGTTTTCCGACACTCCTAGCGTGGTCCATTTTTCTTCTTTATCCGAAGATTCGATTAGCACCCTTACATAAGAAGCCGTTCCCGATTTCGCCCTGTTACTGATGACCCTTACTTTAAAATCGGTCAGCCTCATATAGTTCAGAATCGGATAAAATTTTATCAGAGCTTTCCTTAGAGCCTTGTCTAAAGCATTTACGGGACCGTCTCCTGCGGCGACCGCATGTTCGGTTTTGCCGTTAACGTCTATCATGACGACCGCTTCACTGAATATATTTTTATCGCAGGTTTTTTCGATATTCACCCTGAACGTAAGCAGTTTGAAATATTCTTTGTTTTTGTAATCCGGCGATGAATATTTATTCAATAATATTTTGAATGAACCGTCCGCGCTTTCAAAGTTAAATCCTAAAGTTTCAAGTTCTTTTATTTTATTTAAGAGGTCGGTTTCTTCGGAGATAGAAAGTTTGCCCAAATCCAAACCGAGTTCTTTTGCTTTCGCTTCTATATTACTTTTGCCGGATAAATCTGATATTAAAAATCTTCTGCCGTTTCCTACGGATTCCGGATTTATATGTTCGTAAGACGAAGGATTTTTTAAAACGGCATTGGCATGAAGACCCGCCTTATGGGCAAAAGCGCTTTCCCCTACGTAAGGCATATTTTTGGAGGGCGTATTGTTGGATATTTCATCTATTAACCTGCTGACTTTAAGCAGATTTTTCAGCCTTTTTACCCCTACGGTCCTAAATCCCATTTTCAGTTCTATGTTTGGAATAATAGAAGAAAGATTCGCGTTTCCGGTTCTTTCGCCGTAACCGTTTATGGTTCCCTGAATATGCCTTATCCCTCCCCAAACAGCCGCAATAGTATTTGCCACCGCGCAATCCGTATCGTTATGCGTATGAATTCCAAGCCTGCTTAATTTTAAAGCATGATGCGTCTTAAGTCTTTCAAATACTCGACCGATTTCATGAGGCAGAGAACCTCCGTTGGTATCGCACAAAACAACTTTATCCGCTCCGGCCTGCAATGCTATGCGGATAGTTTTGACCGCATAATCTTCATTGTTTTTAAATCCGTCGAAAAAATGTTCCGCATCGAAAAAAACGTTTTTTCCCTCGTTTTTTAGAAAATTTATCGAATCCGCAATGATGTCTAAATTTTCGTTCAACGATACTTTTAAAATGTTTTCTACATGCATGTCCCAAGATTTTCCGAAAATTGTGACTAAATCGGCATCTGTTTCGATTAGCGCTTTAAGTCCGGCATCGTCTTTTGCCTTTAAATTTTTTTTTCTCGTGCTTCCGAATGCAACTAATTTTGAATTTTTCAGAGGTTTTTTATATGCGTATTCGAAAAACTTTTTATCCTTAGGGTTAGAAGCCGGGAATCCACCTTCTATAAAATGTATGCCGAGCTCGTCCAGTATGCCGGTTATGGTTAATTTGTCGTCGATAGAAAGAGAAAACCCTTCCCCCTGCGTTCCATCCCTTAAGGTCGTGTCATAAATCTCTACAAAATCTTTGGCCATATTTTTAATAGCAGAACAATGAACTTCGTTCTATTTATATTGTATATTTATTAATTAATTACGGGATTTTAATTATGCTAATCGTTAATTTTCCCTAAATTGAAAGCATCGTGAAGTATCCTTGTAGCAAGTTCTGCATATTTAGAATCTATAACGCAGGATATTTTTATTTCCGAAGTGGAAATCATCATTATATTTATATTTTCTCTCGATAAAACTGAAAACATGGTTGAAGCGGTTCCGTAATGGTTGCGCATTCCGACGCCTATAACCGAAATTTTGGCAATTTTATCGTCGCTGATTACTTCTTTTGCGTTAAGTTCTTTTGCAAGTTCGCCGGTTATTTCTATGGCTTTTTTCAAATCTTTTTTTGATACTGTAAAAGTGAGGTCTGTTTGCCCTTCCACGGATATATTTTGGATAATCATATCCACTATTATATTGACATCTGATATTCTCGAGAAAATCTTAGCAGCAATTCCCGGTTTATCGGGAATGCCTCTTATAGATATTTTGGCTTCGTCTTTATCGCACGCAACGCTCGACACCTGCAATTCTTCCATATTTTTTTCGTCTCCTAAAAATTTTATTTGCGTTCCTTTCCCTTCGGAAAACGTAGATTTTACGAATAAATTTACTCCGTATTTCATGGCAAATTCAACCGACCTTATCTGTAGAACCTTTGCGCCGAGACTGGACATTTCTATCATCTCGTCGAAATATGCCACATCCAAACGCCTTGCTTCCGGAACGATATTAGGGTCCGCCGTATAAACGCCGTCAACATCCGTATATATATCGCACCTGTCGGCATTGACCGCCGCCGCCACCGCAACGGCCGTGGTATCGGAACCGCCCCTTCCAAGGGTGGTAATGAAACCGTTTGAATCGATTCCTTGAAAACCTGCTATTACGACAATTTTTCCTTTTCTAAGCATTTTATGTATATTTTCTGCGTCTATAGACGATATTCTAGCCTTTCCGTAAGATTCGTCGGTTGTTATTCTAACCTGATGGCCTAAAAGAGGAACGGCGTCAAAACCTTCATTTCTTAATGCCAAAGAAAGGAGGCCGGAACTTATTTGCTCCCCGCTTGAAATAATTAAATCAGTTTCCATATCGTCCTGTTTACCGCCTATTTTGGCCGCAAGCTCTAAAAGCCTGTTTGTTTCCCCGCTCATGGCGCTTACCACTACTACCACGCCGTTCCCGCATAATTTTTCGTTTATTACGCGGCCTGCAACCTGCCTGATTCTTTCTATGCTGCCCATGGAAGTTCCGCCGAATTTTTGCACTATCAAAGCCATGAATATTTCCTTTTATCTTTTATATTTAATATTAAATATTTTTGTCTTTTGTCTTTTTGCTTTTTATATTTTATATTTTATATTTATTGCGATATGCTTTAACCTTTTTTCGCCTTTTTAGGATTCACCTTGTGAATAGCTTCTCCGATTGAATCTAGAGCGGATTCTGGAACTATTTCCGAAAGAGTCGGATGCGAGTGTATAGTCGCTTCTATATCGAAAACCGTTCCGCCGAAGTGCATATATGACGCTATTTCTGCAATAAGTTCCGGAATGTCCGCGCCGATTCCCGTGGCTCCTAGAATTTTTTTTGTTTTCTCTTCGGCGATTATCTTTAAAAAGCCGTCGGACTCTTCCATGGCCAGAGCCATTCCGCTTGCGGCGTATGAAAATCTGCCGGCATTATAGGATATTTCGGAGAGTCCTGCATCTCCTTCCTTTAAACCCACCGTCCCTATTGGGGGATTCGTATAAACGGACCACGGAAGCACTCCGTAATCTTTTTCCCTGACTTTTCCGGCAATATTGTCCGCCGCCAGAATTCCGTCGTACGATGCTTTATGCGCCAGCATCGGTCCGTCTATTATATCGCCGCACGCATAAACGCCCTTAACGGTTGTTTCGTTATGAATATCCGTTTCTATTTTCCCCCTGCCGTCAATTTTCACGCCGATTTCTTCCAGCCCAAGACCTGCGGTATTTAATTTTCTTCCTATGGAAACAAGCACCATTTCCGCTTCAAATTTTTCTCCGGTTTTTAAAACGACTTCCGCCCCACTTTTTGCGTTTTTATTTTTATGTCCGCCGTTTTCGCCTGCCTTAAAATTCAAAGGAGCGACGCTTTTAATGCTGTCGACTTCCGTTCCGGTCATTATATTTATGCCTCGGGACTTAAAATTTTTATGGATAAAGCGGGAAATTTCTTTGTCTTCCGTGGAAAGTATGGAAGGCAAGAGCTCTATCATTCTGACCTCGGCTCCAAATTCAGAAAAAATATTGGCGAATTCGCATCCTATAACGCCTGCTCCTATTATAACCAGAGATTCGGGTATTTCGGTCAAAGAAAGCGCTTCGTCGGAAGTTATTATATTTTCGTGGTTTATATTGAACGCCCCGAACATCAGAGGGGAAGAACCGGTAGCTATAATGACGTTTCTTGCAAAAATTTGATTTTCCGCTTCTTCATCAGAAGCAATGTTAATATAAAACCCGCCGCCGCCGCCGTCTTTGCCGGCAATTTTACCGGTTCCGTAATAGATATTAACTTTTCTTGCTTTTAAAAGTTTTTCCACTCCGTCCGTAAGATTTAAAACAACTCTGTCCTTATAATTTATTATTTCTTCGTAATTAAAATTAAATCCGCTTATAGAAAAACCGTATTCCGGTTTTTTAAGCCTGCTCAGATATTTTGCCTTTGAATATATTACTTTCGTCGGTATACATCCCCTGTTCAGACATGTTCCGCCGAACCTTTCCTTTTCGACTATTGCGACGGACAGGCCGTTTATAGCCGACTTTAACGCGCCGACATATCCGGCGGGACCGCCTCCGATAATACATACGTCAAAACTTTCCATTTTACGGCACCCCGATTTTTACGATTATATTTTTAATAATTTTATGTCTTTATAATTATATTGTTTTTATAAAATTTTTTCTATTTCTATATATCTTTTTTCTTTTTTTTCGCTGGAGCCTATTTTAATATTTATATTATAATAATTACCCGAAACATATTTTTTATAATCTACGGTTATAATGTCCGCCCATTCCGCAATCGTAATATTTTTACCCTCCAGAGAGTCGAAAAAGCCGCAATTTTCCATATCGTAAACGGTTTTAAGCCTGTAAAAATCGAAATGGTTTATTATTACGGTTTTGCAATCGTAGCGGTTCATAACGGAATACGAAGGGCTTGCGGCAACTATGTTTGCGCCTTTGCCGGCTATGATTCCGGATGAAAACATTGTTTTTCCGGCGCCTAACGGACCGTTGACGGCGACGAAATCGTACGGCTTTAAGCTTGCGGCAAAATCCTTAGCTATATATTCTGTTTCCCGAAGCGAACTGGACTCTATCTTTTGCAATTTTAATCAACCCTTATTTTCTGCCGTTTTTTCACGCGACATGGCTTTTATTATGTCGTACCTCGAAACGATTCCGATAATTTCCTTTTCGTCGTTTACAATAGGGATAGAATAAAATTTTTTATCGGCCATTACGGTAGCAAGAGCGTAAATATCTTCGCCTCCTTTCGCGTAAAATACGTCTTTGTTCATTATGTCCTTTATTTTCGTAGCAGTTATTTTATTTACGTCATCTTTAAAATGTTTAGAGCTTCCAAGATAAAATATGCTGTCGAAAATCGTAAAAACCGTAGGAATATGAAGATTGGATTCCTGATAAACAAGGTCGGTTTCCGATACTATTCCGCTGAGTTTCTTGTCTGCGCCGGTCACAGGAACCGCGTTTATTTTATATTTTAAAAATACATCGGCCGCTTTCTTGATTTCATCTTCTTCGTTTAATACTATTACGTTTTTAGACATTACGTCGCTTGCTTTTATCATATAAAATCTCCTTTATCCGCCGTTCTTTTTCCCGACCTTATTAAATTAATTGAATTAGGAATATTCTCCGCTATTTTTACCGCCCCGGCTCCAAAGTCGCCGTATAAGCCCTCCAGATTTTTTGCCGAATATGCCGTTATAAAAGCGGCGCATCTTATGGCCTCGTATATGCCTATCCCTCCGCAAATAAAGGAACCGATTAGTCCGCTTAAAATATCTCCGCTTCCGCCGCTTGCAAGCAAAGGACTGTGTATTCCCTGAATTGAAATATGCCTGCCTTTTTTATCGAAAATAAACATGCTGGGGCCTTTAAGAACAAGATAGACTCCGAACTCTTCGGTAAATTTTTTTCCTGCGCTCAAAGGGTCGGATTCTATATCTTTTCTGAATACTCCGCTTAAACGCTCCATTTCTTTAAAATGAGGGGTCAGAACGACGTCTGTCCTAGCGGATATTTCCTTTAAATATCCCATATCTTCGGACAAAATATTAAGAGCGTCGGCGTCTAACACCAACGGAACTTTTATTTCAAATATAAGCCTGCGCAAAAACATCTTGGTTTCTTTGTCTATGCCTATTCCCGGACCTATTACGACCGCGGTTTTTCCTTTTAAAATATTTTTAGAAATATCGGAGGCGCCGCTTTCCGTAAAAAAACCGCTGTCTCCGCCCGCAACGGGATAAGTCATAATTTCGGTCGTTTTTGTTCCCATAATATCGTTTAATTTTGAGGGAACGGCGGCCGTTACGAGTCCGGCTCCGCCTTTTAATCCCGCAAACGATGCCATATAAGCTGCCCCGCTTTTGCCGGAACTGCCTGCCACAACAAGGAGGTGTCCGTAATCGAATTTTGTTCCGGTTTTTTTTCTGCCGGAAAAACATTTCGATATTGCGGCTTCTGTAATTAAATTTATTCCGGCGCTATATTTTTTTAATAATTTTTTAGGATGGTTTATATCTATAACGGTTGCCTTTTCGCCCAGCAGTAATTTTTCGCCTTCATTTACAAAAAATCCTACTTTTAAACCGCCGAAAGTAAAAATTTTTTTTATGCCGTTTTTTATGCCCGCGCCTAAAAATGCGCCGGTATCGCAGTTTAAACCGCTGGGCGCATCGACGCATATTATATCGAATTCTTTATTTTCGTTGAGGCCGTTCTTTCCTCCTTTTTCATTTACCGCCCCGACAACAGTTTTAAGAAAACCTTCTATTTCCCTGCTGAGCCCGGTTCCAAAAATAGCGTCGATTAAAATATTCGTTGTATCTAAAATTTCTAAAAAAAACGAAAGCCCGCTCTCTTGGGAAACCTCGACTATTTCGGCACCGAGATTAATTAAAATATCTAAGTTTTGTTTTGCCGTTCCGGCATAAGAACCGCGGTCTGCAAGGATAACGGTTTTTACGTTAAATCCGGAGTTAAAAAGATATCTCGACAGCACAAAGCCGTCGCCTCCGTTATTTCCCTTTCCGCAAACGACGGTAATGCCGGCTTTTAAGAGGCGGCATTCGCCGTATAAATTTAAAAGTTCCCTGTAACATCCGCTTCCGGCATTTTCCATTAAAATATTTTCGGAATATCCGAAACTCGAACGGCTTTCTTCGTCTATTTTTTTTAAATTTTCCGAAAAATATAGTTCCATTTTAATTTTCTTCTAATTTTCTTTAATTTTCTCATTGCAATACGACCATCGCGCACGCGAAACCTTTTTCATGGGTTATGCTAAGTTTTACGGACGAAAAACTTTTTTTAAATTTACTTCGCAGAAAACCTGCGGTTTCGACATCGATATTTATGTAAGGGGCTCCGTTTTCAGCGTTTAATATTCCAATTTTATTTAAAGGCATCGAAAAAAGGCCGGCTCCCAAAGCCTTTAAAAAGGCTTCTTTGGCGGCAAAATATCCGGCGGCCTTTTGAAAAGCTTTTTTTTCGTTTTTATTTATGGCGTTTTTTATGGCTTTTCTTTCATTTTCTGAAAAAACTCTCGAATAAAACTTTTCTCCGTGTAATGAAAGCGCTTTTCCAACTTTTTCCACATCCGCCAGATCTACGCCTATGCCTTGTATCAAAAGCCTTTCCTCTTGTTTTGCAACGCATTTCTTTAAATTGCAGGTGAACCTTATTTCTTATGATGAATTGTTATATCATAAAATAGATAAAATAAAAATTTAATTTTCAAAATTTTCAAAAAATCTGATAAAGATTAAGATTTTTTTGAAATTAAAGTAAAGGATGAAGAATAAAGAGGTAATATTTTTATATCTTTAAACCCCGATTTTTTTAATATTCCTATCGCCTCTTCGGTTGAAACCCTTTCCTCGAGGGGAGGCCCCATAGCGGGTTCGCGGTCTTCTTTCTTCCAATCTAAAAGAAAAAAAGCTCCTCCTTCCTTCAGCACTCTTTTAATCTCTTGAAGATAGGCGCGCTTATCTTCAATTTCGTGAAAAACGTTTGCCATTAAAAGAATATTGACGGAATTATCTTCAAGCGGAATAAAAGATTCTTCGCATTTTACGAATTTTATCTTACCGTAATCGGTCTTTTCTATGCCGGCGTCCTTTTTAAGCCTGTCTTTAAAAATGCCTAGCATTTCTTCGCTAAGGTCTAACGCAAAAATAAAAAAATTTTTATTTTTAAAATTTTTTGCCGTTTTTGCCAAAGGTATGGAAAAAAATCCGCTTCCGCAGCCTAAATCGGCAAAAGTAACGGCTTCCCCGTTTTTAAAATATTCGAGCGCGATTCTCTCTATTTCTTCAATTAAAGGTTTCGGAGGCATTATTCTGTATCTTGTCTCGGAATCCAGTTTTTTATGCTCCGAAGGATTAAATTTGTGCATAATATATACCCCTCCATTTTTTCATTTGCTATTTAAATTTTTAACTGTTTTTCTCAAGCCGATTCTTAAATTTTACTAATTCAACCGCCTTTATAATACCGAGCATTTCTTTTACCGCGGCTTCCAAACCGCAGAACACCGCCTTGGATACGATGGAATAGCCGATATTAAATTCGCGAAAATCGCCCGTTAAAGCAACGTCGTATATGTTTTTATAATCCAATCCGTGTCCGGCGTTAACCTTAAGGCCGATTTCTAAGGCGTAAGCGGCGGCTTCTTTTATTTTTTTAAGCTCTTTTGCCCCGTCTTCGGTTCCCGTTTTATCCGCATACTTTCCGGTGTGGATTTCTATAAAATCGAAGCCGGCTTCTTTCGCCGCTTCTACCTGCCTTAAATCCGGTTCGATGAAAGCGGATGCTACGCTGCCTAAAGATTTAAATTTAAATTTCCCGGTAATATCCCTGTATCTTTTTACGTCGCCGGCGACGTCGAGTCCGCCCTCCGTAGTAAGCTCCTTCCTTCTTTCGGGAACTATGGTAATGCTTTTCGGCATAATGTCCAGGGCAATTCTGACTATATCTTCTTCGGCGGACATTTCAAGATTTAATCTTTTCGTCAATTCCGATATAATTTTAACGTCGTTATCCCTTATATGCCTTCTGTCCTCCCTTAAATGGCAGGTTACGTTAGATGCCCCCGCGTTCAGAACCGCGAATGCGGCATGGACCGGAGAAGGGAAATCTCCGCCTCTTGCATTTCGCAAGGTCGCTATATGGTCGATATTTACGCCTAATTCCATAAATTTTTCCGCCTTTAAATTATAAGATGGATATTATGATAATAAATAGATAATTATAATGCGCGATTAAAAATTTTTATTTTTAAAGGACGTCCGGGGTTTTCCCGAAACTTTTTTCTATTTCTTCTTTAATCGCACAGCCTATATTGTTAATTTCGTCGTAATCCCGTCCTTCCACCAGAACTCTTAAATAGTTCTGGGTGCCGGAATATCTGACGAAAATTCTGCCCCTGTCTTTTAGGATTTCGCTAAAATAAGCTATTTTTTCGGATACCGCCGGTAATTCTTCCATACTTTTTCTATAAGGAACATCGACGTTAAAAAGAACTTGGGGATACGGGTCTATGACTTTCCTCAGCTCCGAAAGCGGCATGCCGGTTTTCACCATTACGGAAAGAAGTTTTAGTGCAGAAATTATGCCGTCTCCGGTATTTATATCGTCTAAAAATATTATATGCCCCGACTGCTCCCCTCCGAGATTATACCCGTCTTTAAGCATTTTTTCCATAATGTACCTGTCGCCTACGCCGGCATAAACGATTTTTATTCCATGTTTTTTGAATAATAATTCAAGGGCGATATTAGACATATGGGTTGTGACTATCCCGTTATTTTTTAATTCGCCTTCGGATTTCATATGCAGGGCGCAAATAGCAAGAAATTCGTCACCTAAAAGTATTTTACCGTTTTCGTCGCTGAAAATCACTCTGTCCCCGTCCCCGTCTAATGCCAGGCCGACGTCCGCCCCGCTTTTTTTGACGGCCGCGCTTAAATTATCAGGATACATAGACCCGCATCCGTCGTTAATGTTTATGCCGTCCGGATTTGCGCCTTCTAAAACGACCTCCGCCCCAAGCTCGGAGAAAACTTCGGGCGCTGCCTTATAATTTGCGCCGTTTGCGCAATCGACGACTATTTTTAATCCGTTCAGCGTCAAATTCTTGGGAAAAGAAAGTTTAGTAAAAATAACGTATCTGCCGGTTGCATCGTCGATCCTGTGCGCTTTGCCTATATTGACTCCGGTAGGGCCGGCATCGCCGGATTTAAGGCCGAAAAATAAATCCTCTATCTGTTTTTCGACCTTATCGTCAAACTTAAACCCGTTGCTGTCGAAAAACTTGATTCCGTTATCGTAAAAAGGATTGTGGGAAGCTGAAATAACTACGCCGGCATCCGCCCTCATGCTGGAGGTAATAAATGCGACTCCCGGAGTAGGCATAGGGCCGACTAAATAAACGTCCGAGCCCATGGCGCAGATTCCCGACGATAAAGCGGTTTCAAGCATATAACCGGAAATACGGGTATCTTTTCCTATGACTATTTTTAATTTTTTTCCGCGGGCTTTTAGAACATGCACTAAAGCCATGCCAAGTTTTAAAGCTACTTCCGAGGTCAAAGGATATCTGTTGGCCTGCCCTCTGACGCCGTCGGTTCCGAATAATTTTCTGATTCCCAAATTAAACCTCTTTTTATGTTAAATATTTTAAAATTGTTCTTTTTATTTTTGATTTAAAATAATTATGCTTATATTCACTTTTTTATTATTCAGAATTTTTACTAATTTTGTAGGCTTTCTAAGCGAAACGGTTAAAAGTTTGTTTTTATTTAATCCGTTCAAATTTATATCCTTAGTGGTAATAACCGAAAGATTTCCGACGATGTCCTTAGGTCCTTTAACCGAAACGTACTGCGGAAATACGCTTACGGCTTTCAAATAATACCCTTTTTGCAGGTTCCCCGTAGTTACGGGCAGAACCTTTATGTATCTCGTTATGACCCTGCTTATTATTATGGGAATGATATCGGGACGGATGCTTATGATTTTTACGCCGTCCGGAAGATTCAGGTACGAACCGCTTAAAATTATCGTATTTTTTTTAGCCAAAAGAGAATACCCGTTAATCTTAAAAACGGGTTTTTTATTAAGCTTAGTAAGCGCTATTCTTGAACCGCGCAGTTTTAAGCGAATTTTTTTGGGAAGATTATTGCTTACCGCAAAACCGCCGGGCAGATGTTCTATGGCGAGACCCGCCGTGCAGACTATATCCTGTTTTGTTCCGCCGACGACATATCCCCAGATAATAACGGCGAAAATTAAAGAAAAAAGTTTCAGCCAGAAATTTTTTTTTATTAGATTTTTTAAATTGTTTTTTATATTTTTGTTAATGCTTTTATCCATATTTTATTTTTTTATTCCGGTAATTTTATTTTTCGGCGTATTTTCCGAATAAAAGTTCGTAAACAGATTTTATCAGGTTATGTCCGCCGTCGTACTGGTATTTTAAGTTTTTCAAAAGCTGATTTCTTAAATCTTCCATATTTTCGGCGCTTGTTAATTTTTTGGGACGAACCACGGTAATGCCGCCCGTTTCTTCTGAAATAACGACGGAAAAAGCGTCGGTAAGTTCTGAAAGTCCGATAGCGGCTCTGTGCCTTGTGCCCAACCTTTTGCTTATATTGTCCTCCGTAGACAGAGGCAGGTAACAGGAAGCCGCGGCTATCCTGCCTTTTTGGATAATCGCCGCTCCGTCGTGAAGAGGCGAAGGAGGGGTAAATATGCTTACTAGAAGTTCTTTGGATACTATGGAATCAAGTTTTGTTCCTATTTTTAAATAATCGCCCAGAAATACGTTTCTTTCGAAAACTATAATTGCGCCTATTTTCCTTGAAGCCAGCTCAAAAACGGCTTTCACCGTTTCTTCGACCAAATTTACCCTTTCTAATTTATTTTGCGCAACGGCAAAAGGATTTCTCCCGACCTCTATAAGCGCCCTTCTTATTTCATTTCGGAAAAGCACTATAATTACTATTATTATTGAACTCAGAAAATTTCCGAAAATATATTCCGCTGCGTAGAGTTTAAATATAACGGCAAATAAAAATACGGCAAAGATTATTATAAGGCCTATTAGGACCTGAAACGCTCCGGTTCCTTTTATGAGCATTATGGCCCTGTAAATTATAAAGGCTACTATTATAATATCTATAACGTC
This sequence comes from bacterium, assembly GCA_021784835.1. Next base: position 19,770 of record JAJYHI010000125.1, on the reverse strand, counting down.
GCGCCATCCGAAATTTTGTATTAGAGAAAGCATCTTGCTTATTTTTTGTTTATTTAAAGATATCGTCCTGCGGGGTTATTTTTTCTAACGCCGCGAAAGCCGATACGGTCTGTTTTACATCATGCACTCTTACCATATCGACACCCCTCATTCTTAAATAAGAAGCTATGGAAATGCTTCCGCTTAAAACGCCGCTTTTGTTATTTCCGGTAATATTTTTAATGAACGATTTTCTGGAAACGCCGGCCATAACGGGCAATCCGACCGATTTTAACGAAATAATCCCAGATAATAGCCTGTAATTATCTTCCGGAGATTTGGCAAAACCGAAGCCCGGGTCCAATACGATATTGCCTTCATCGTATCCTTTCGATTTAAGATAATTTATCTTCATTGCAAAATAAGACAGGATTTCATGAAAAATATCGCCGTAAGGCTCTAAATCTTCTTGCATATTTTCTGGTGATTTTTCTCTAGAATGCATCATTATATACGGCGCGCCTGAATCGGTCAGAACCTTTGACATACCGCCGGCATCGTAAGAAAGTCCCGACGAGTCGTTTACTATATCCGCTCCCGCTTTAAGAGCTTCTTTGGCTACCGCAGGCTTCCTGGTGTCTACGGATATCGGAATATTAACTGTTTTCGACAGCTTTTCGATAACGGGGCATATTCTTTCTATTTCGGTCTGTTCTTCTACTTTTGACGCGCGAGGCCTGGTCGATTCTCCGCCGATATCCAATATATCCGCGCCTTCTTTTTCAATCTCTATGCCTCTTTTTACGGCGGAAGAATAATCGGAATATTTTCCGCCGTCCGAAAAGGAATCCGGCGTTACATTAAGAATACCCGCTACGTAAGTTTTTCCGTTAAAAATTATATGCCCTTTTCCGGTTTTTAAAGTTCTGGGATTGTTTTTTTTAAACGACTTATCGCAAACTTCAAGTATATTTTCAAGTTCGGCGGACAAATCGTCCAGGCCGAATTGCTGCGATTTTATCTTTTTAACGATGATTCGCAACTGAACAGGCGTACCGAATAAAATGGAATCGGATACGGCAATCTTTCCGGTAATGACGTCTTTGTGGTTGGCAAGTTCGGCGCCTATGCTTAAAGCTTCCTGCTTAAGTATGTTCAGCGCCGTAGAACCCATATTTTTAAGCTTAATAATGATATACTTAAGCTTATCTCCCATGATAATCCTGCCGGTGCCGGACACCCCAACGTTAGACAACTCTTGCGAAGCTATATGGCTGTCAAAAATATCAATTAGGTATGCCTGCATATAAAAATATAAATAATACGGGTTAATCTTCTATGTCTAATCCTTCCCCCGCGTTATCTCCGGAAGCATTTTTATCAGAAATTTCGTTAGACTTGTAATCGGGTTTGCGCGCGATAATAATCGAGTCTATCTCTTTCCCGTTCAAAGACTCTTTTTCTATAAGTTTTGTGGCGAGGTCGTTTAAAATGGCAATGTTTTCTGACAGGATTTTTTTTGCCCTTTCATGGTTATCGGATATAATTTTCTTAACCTCTTCGTCTATCGCCACGGCGGTAGATTCCGAATAATCTTTATGCTGGGCAAATTCTCTTCCGAGAAATATCTGCTCTTCTTTTTTTCCGAAAGTAATCGGCCCTAGCTTTTCGCTCATACCCCATTCGCATATCATCTTTCTGGCGATATCGGTTGCCCTTTCTATGTCGTTTGAAGCGCCCGTAGTCATTTGATTGAACGTAATCTCCTCCGCCGTTCTCCCTCCAAGCAGAATAGCTATTTCATTCAACAGGTATTCTTTATCGTAATTATGTTTATCGTCTATAGGAAGCTGTTGGGTAAGTCCCATCGCCATGCCTCTTGGAATTATGGTAACTTTATGAATAGGGTCGGTTCCTGGGAGCAGTTTAGCGACGAGCGTATGCCCTGATTCGTGGTATGCGGTAATTTTCTTTTCTTTTTCGCTTATTACCATGCTTCTTCTTTCCGTTCCCATCATAACCTTATCTTTAGCTTCCTCTAAATCGCTCATGCCGACTGAGGTTTCATTCTTTCTGGCCGCCAGAAGAGCGGCTTCGTTTACCATATTGGCAAGGTCTGCCCCCGAAAATCCCGGCGTTCCCCTTGCAATTACTTTTAAATCGACGTCTTTATTTAAAGGAACGTCTTTGACGTGCACTTTTAATATCTCTTCCCTTCCTTTTATATCCGGTTTTGGAACGACGACCTGCCTGTCGAACCTGCCCGGCCTTAACAGAGCGGGGTCCAGGACGTCCGGCCTGTTCGTCGCCGCAATTAAGATTACCCCTTCGTTTGGTTCGAACCCGTCCATTTCGACAAGAAGCTGGTTAAGCGTCTGTTCCCTTTCGTCGTGGCCGCCGCCGAGACCCGCCCCTCTGTGTCTTCCGACGGCATCAATCTCGTCTATAAATATTATACAGGGGGCGCTTTTTTTCCCCTGCGCGAAAAGGTCCCTTACCCTTGAAGCACCGACCCCGACAAACATCTCGACAAAATCCGAGCCGCTAATGCTGAAAAAAGGCACTCCGGCTTCTCCGGCTATGGCTTTTGCAAGAAGGGTCTTGCCGGTTCCGGGAGGGCCTACGAGGAGTACGCCGTGAGGAATCCTGCCTCCGAGTTTGGTAAATTTCTTCGGGTCTTTTAAAAAATCGACTATTTCTTCGAGTTCCTGTTTCGATTCTTCTATTCCCGCCACGTCTTTAAATGTTACTTTATTGGTTCCGTCGTTTAATAATTTTGCCTTCGACTTCCCGAAGGACATTGCTTTTCCTGCCCCGCCTTGCATCTGCCTCCAGAAAAAATACCAGAAAGCAAAAAGTATGATTATCATCGGCAGCCAGTCTATCAGGAAGCTCAAATACCAAGGAGAACCGGGTTTGGGTTTCGCGTCTATTTCCACGTTATGTTTTTCAAGAAGATTAATAAGTTCGGGGTAACTGGGAACGTAGGTTTTAAATTTCTTTCCGTTTTTATAAACACCAAGTATATTATGCGATTCGATAGTAATGCTTTTTATATTGTCTGCTTTTATTTGCTTTATTAAAGAAGAAAAAATTATTCTTTGGGTTTTCGGCTTATGGCGGTTAAGCACGGTAAAAATAAAAATCATCAGAAAAATTATAAAAATCCACAGCAACAGGTTCTTCAGTCTTGGATTCAAAATTATATTAACCCCCTTAGGTTTTCGGTACAGATATAGCGCGTATTATCAATATGGCATATTTATATATTTTTTTCAATAACTATTTGCGTTGCGCATGACTATTTGCGCATAACCGCCTATACGGCCTAATCATTCGATTCTCATTGCTCCCACGTTATTCGTAAATCCGGTTATCTTTATATAGTCGCTTATAACGTTGAAACTTACCCACGCTATCCGGCTTCCGAAAAGTATTACGGGAACTACTTTTCTTATGTTTATGGGCACTTTTTTATCGATAAAATATTCTTTCAGCTTTTTGCCGCCCTTTTTGCCTGCCGCAACGCCAAGAGGCGCAAACCTGTCCCCTTCTTTGAACTGCCTTATAATGACGGGGAAATCAATTTTATCGAAATCGAAATAAACGGCGGCGGCGGAGTTTGGAAAATTAAATTTTTTTTCCGCAATTTCGTTTTTGATTTTTTCTGCGTCCGGAATGCCGAGTTTTTCGATATAAAAAGTTTTGCCGAGTTCTTCGATTCTAAGCGCGTACGATTCGCCGGCTTCCGCGAACTCGTATTTACTTATCGAATGATAATATCCGAAGGCGTTTTGCTTTATTTTCAAATTCCTGAAATCGCCTGGACCGATTACGTCGTATTTGTATTTTAATTTAAAATCAAAAGACTTAAAAGTTAAATCCCTGCGCCAAGAAATATTTTCTATTATAATATCGTCGTATTCTTTTCTGGCCTCGATATAAGAATTAATTTGAAAATACGTATTGGCTTTACTGGTTTTTATAAGTTTAAGAAAAGCTTTAAAATGTTTGTAATAAATTATCGTTTTTTTTAAATAAAATCCATTATTATTGCAGTTAGAATCCGGAACGCCTCCGCCTTCGGCATACGAAACTGAAATTTTTAAGAGCCTGTATAGTAGTGCATCTTCTATTTTTGATAAGTCTTCTTTGCCGAAGACTATTTTTTTTTCGCCGTCGTGGAACTTTGCGATATCTTTAAAAACTTTTATAGCTATATTACCGATAAATTCATCATCTTTCTTAAATATTCCGGAAGTATTTCTTACCGTATTCAAAAAAGAAGAATTTCGCATCTTTAAAAGAGGTATAATATCTCTCCTGACAAAATTCCGCAATATTGCCGTATCCCAATTCGTATAATCTTCTTTGAATACGATTCTATTTTTTTCTGCAAAATTTAATATTTCATATTTTGAGTGATTTATAAACGGCCTTATTACTATGCCCGACTTTATAGGGAATCCGGCAATCGCGCCCGTCCCGCCTCCCGTAATCAGCCTCATTACAAAATTTTCGGCAAAATCGTCTAAATGGTGCGCAACGGCTATTTTTCCTGCTTTGAAATCGGAAGCCGATTCCATTAAAAAACCGTATCTCAAAATGCGTGCCGATTCTTCAAGGTTTAATTTATTTTCTTTTGCATGCGACTTAACGTCTTTGCTTTCGGTATAAAAAGGAACGGAGAGCTTTTTGCATAAATCCTTTACAAACGTTATATCCTCTCCTGAGGACGGTCTTATTTTGTGGTCGAATGAAGCACATGCGATATTAATTCCGAAATAATGCCTCAATTCATATAGCGAACAAAGCAGCACGGTCGAATCTACTCCGCCGCTAACGGCCGTCAGGACTCTTTCCCCCCATGTCAAAAGCTCGGAGCCCCTTACGGTTCTAATTAATTTGCTAAGGAATGAAGAACTGAATTTATCCAATTTAATTCATATTTGTTTGTCCGTTATCTGCATTAAACGCGAATATTTATGTTGCCGTTTGACTGCTGAGTAGCGACGGAAGATGGAATATTAGGCAGTTCTATCTTTACGGGCGGAGCGTTTTGAATTATCTGCTGATAATTCGTCAAAATAGTATTTGTAGGCGTAGACCCTACTCCGATTATCGCCATGAATACAACCTCCTTATTTTCGTTAAACGTTAAAATTATTATTATTATTATTATTTATTTTATAAACTTTAAATAATAATTTCAACTTTTTATATGAACCCGAAATTGCCGAAAGAAATTTTTTAAAACTGCATTAGCAGTCTGAATATCGGCGGCGGGGAATATCCGTAAACTCCGGTAAAAATAAGCAAAAAATCAACTCGCCTGATGAAAAGCCGAATCTCTAATAACCCTGAATAACCGTTCCGGCGCAGCCGGTATATTTTAAGCCGCCGGTTAATCGCCACGGTCGAACGATATTTCAAAATACGACCTATTTTCTATCATATTATGAACGGGACATCTTTTCGAAACTCTTTGCAGTTCTTCGAGCTGGTCCTCGTCGAGATTTCCGATAAGTTTGATATTTTTTTCTATTTTGTGAACGTAGCCCCTTTCGTTGCCCGTTTCTATGCCGGATTCTTTTATTTCTTCCGCTCTAACCCTTTTGTGGGTTAAGTTTACTTCCACGCCCTGCAAATCGTACTTCATTCTTTTCGCAAACATCATGAGGACGGAAATAGTGCATGCGCCTTCGGCGCCAAGAACAAGCTCGACTGGATTGACGGCTAGTCCTTCCCCTCCCGAATCTTCGGGTTCATCCGTTATAAGCGTATGTTTTTCGGTAATAATCTGATTTTGCAAATTGCTCAAATGTTTTACTTTTACTTTGACCGATTCGGATTCCGTCAATTATAGCACCCCGCTAATTTTATTTTTTTCCGCCTGCCTTGTCCTATTTTGTCAAAATCATTTTAATCGTATTCTAACAATTCCTTCCTGACCCGGTTTATGTCGCACGTTTTAAGTTCGAACGGAAAACTTCTTATATTTTTAGGCGAGGAATCGCCGAAAGGCCTGTTGCACGCGGAAATTTCGGATTTTCCGGGACAGCCTGTGGTTCGGAAAGCCGCGCCATTCTCGATTATTTCGGCGACGGTTTTAAATGGCACTCCAAAATCCACTACTTTGCCGTATTCGTTAAATTTCATGTCTTCGGCCTTTCCGATGTCATAATCTATTATATGCCTTGCAACCTGAATGCGCCTGTAATGTCCCGCCGGACACTGCGGATGATTTTCAAGTTTAGAGCCTTTTTCCCTATAGAAAGAAAACAGATGCGACCTTGCGCCCTTATTTCTAACGGACTGCATCCTGAGAACCATTTCCTTCTCCGTTTCGCCCAGACCGGCTACAAGATGGCATCCGACCTTATTTTTTCCAAAAACGAAAACCGAATATTCCAGTATATCGTTGTATTTTTCCCATCTGTGCGGACCTCCGACGCATCTTCCCCTGTATTTGTCGAACAATTCCGGGGTTGCCGCGTCCAGCGCGACCGTTACCATGTCTGCACCGTAGTCTTTAAAGCGGTCTATATCTCCGCGCTTTAATATCGTGGGAGTCATAAGTATGGAAACCGGACAGTGCAGTTCGTTTGCAAATCTTTTTAAAACGGCAAAAGTATCGTCTTTCGCCTTTTCATGAGTAATCATAGATATGCATATTCTATCGACTAAGTTCTTTTTTTTAACAGTGGATTCTATAATATCGTCCGTCCTGAACGCAGGCCAATCGACCCTGATAAAACTTTTATCGTTATACCTGCCTTCCCTTGATTTTTGAAGTCCGCAATACGCGCAGTTAGCCCTGCATCCTTCATCGTAGGTAAGAAGAACGTTTATGCAGTGCAGACAGGCATTGCGGTAGAAAATCCCCGGCACAAAATCCAAAGTCATTGCCGCCGCAAGGCTTACTTTTAAATATTCCGGCGAACCGCGCCTTTCAGAGTTTCCGGCGCATTCATAATCGGCCGTATCGGCTTTATCCGCGATGATTTCATTCGATTCATCCATATAATTTATACGCCTTCTTTAAATATTTTAAATAAAACGTTGACGCCCAAAGATGCCTCGGCGTCAAACGAACCTTTATAGGCATCTTCTTCTTTGCCGTATTTATAACATAGGGGGGACGATATGTCTATTAAAAGAGCCTTTATTCCGCTTTCTTTGAAAGCTTCGTTTCTTTTTATATAAAATTCCCTGCAGCAAAATCCTATATAAGATTTAACGTTTTTATCCTTCATTTCGTTCAGCGTATCTATAAGGTTTTCGTAATTTACAACGGTTTTAGGTTTAATGCCGCGCCTTTCGGCAAATTTATAAGCTATCCCCGTTTCGCAGTCCCCGCATGATATGCATTCGTCTTTATTTCTGTATTCGCAGTCCTTTTTTTTTGCGCAATAGGGCAAAAGGATATATTCGGCCGACGAAATATCTTCGGGAGTCATTCCGTTTGCGAAAATAAATCTCGATAAAACTTCTTCTTTGATTCCGGTGTTTTTAGAAAAATTAACCTTATTGATAATCTGGATAACGATGTTAAAAAAATCTTCTTTTCCGATATTCTGAAATTCAGGATTAAATTTTTCGAAATAATCGTCTATTTTAAATACGGCTTCGTTTAAAGGCGTATCCTTAAGCAAGCTCTCTAAATCGTTTATAGCCCTTGCAGGAGAAACGAAATAATCTCCGGTAAAATAAATATATTTCAATAAATTTCTTTTTGCATCGACCTTTGCGTAAGTCCTGAAAAGCCCTCCGCCGCATTGATAGGTTTCCGAAACCATTTTTGTTTTAACGGGGTCGAATTCATTTGAATAAACCCACTCTTTCGACCCGTAAAAAGAACGGTTTTCCTTTAAAAAATTTTCTTCCTCCGTCGAGAGTTCCGATTCGTAAAAATTTAAATCTAAATGCTCTTTGAATCCCGAAAGAATAACGGATTTAATCAAATTTAGACCCGGCATATATCCTAAAACGCTTTTAACGGAGGTTATCCTTGAAAGAACGGAATCAAAATTTTTAGACGTCAATTTTTCGACGGGAATTTTTAAAGACCTGACCATATTTTCTGGATTAAAATCTAAAAGCAGCGTTCCTTGAAAAAAATAAACCGAAGATTCGTATGTACCGCCGGTTCCAGAAATCTTGCGGCCTTCCACCTCTATATCGTTTCTGGGTCTAAATTTCGCATTAATTCCAAGTTTACCGATTCCTTTAGCAAAAGCCGTACAAATATTTTCCGTCAGATTTTCAAGGCTTTTCATTTTAATGCTTTTAGAAGAAAATACAAGCTCCCAGCCAATCTGCATCTCGTCAAAATATATCGCTCCTCCGCCGGTAATTCTTCTTCCTATGTCAATGCCCTTTTTTTCGCAGAAATCGCGCCTTACTTCGCTGAACACGGATTGATGATATCCGGTGAGAACGCAGGGTTTGAACCTTAAAAAACGGAAAGTATCTTCTATTAATCCCTCTTTCCTGAGCTCTAAGAGGGATTTATCCATGCATATATTATATGAAAAATCGTTTAATCCGGTGTCTATAACCCTGAACTTATTCATTATTAATTATTATATAATATGCGGTTATATTTATATGCGGTTCCGCTTTAAAGGCTGACGGCGCATAACGTTTTCTCTAAGCTGACAAGCCGAACTGATATGGCTATTGCGCGCCCTTAAATTTATCCGAGGGATTAGGTTATCCGTTAATTTCCGACGCCGCCGGTAAAATCGTTTCGGAAAAAATTAAGGAACAGCACGCTTCGGAAAATTTTGGCTTTAATCCCAGTCTTACGCTGAAAGGTATAATTCCCTCCGAAGGATACGCTATGCCGTTTAATCCGGACTTAACCGCCAGCTCTTCGATTTTAAACTTGTTTAATCCATACGGCCTTTCGCATCCTAAAAGAACAGGAATGTCCGTAAATTTTTTACGGGCATACAGAAATACGCCGCCGATTTCTTCAGGCTCGGGGGGGACCGCATTTTGCATTTTAGTATTATGCATAGGCATAAAACCTACCAGAACCAGCGAAGAAATATTATACTTGGAAATAATATCTATTGCGTTATATTCGCCGGCAATAAGGCCGCGTTTCAATCCGATTACTACATGCGGAGAGCAGGGTATCCCTCTTTCGGATAAGCGTTTCAGCGAATTGTCGTAATCTTCTACGGTTGCGTTGAGATGATATATTTTTCGTATAGTATCTTCGTCGCCGATAATATCGAGCATCGCGGAATCGACGCCTGCATCCGAAAGCCCGTCGGCTATCTCCTCGGTAATAAGTCCGCAATGAACTATAACTTTAATACCGAAATCGAATTTAATTCTTTTTATAATATCGACGTAAGGAAGTATATCGACTATGCCTTTGCTGTCGGAACCGCCGCTCAATAAAAATCCTTCGCCGCCGGATTCGCATATAGCCCGGGCTTTTTCGTAAAGGTCGTCCGGCGTAAGCGCCGGGGCCATTGATTTTAATATTTCCGCATTGCAGTGTTCGCATTTTAAGGAACATGAATTTCCAGTTATGGAAAACGGGAGAAAAGAAGATGATTTATTATTTTTAAAATCTTCGGTTTCGTAGGATTTTATGCCAGGAGCGTAAAAATGCATTTCCGAATCGAAATGCGTTTTTAAAATATTAAAACCTTTTGAATATTCTTCGTTTATTTCTTCGTTAAATTCATAGAAACTCATATATAATTATCTCTTCTTGCAGATTATATCTTCCTTTTCAAGCTTTTTAACATATGCGCTAACGGCTTCTTCCCCGGTTGGAAGGGATTTTATATCCGATGCGGCTTCTGGAAGCGGCTTAAACTTTACAATCCAGCCTTTGCCGTACGGGTCCAAATTAATAATATGCGGGTCGTTTTCCAATTCTTCGTTTACTTCCGCTATTTCGCCGGTAAAAGGCATGGGAAACGGACCCACGTATTTTCCGCTTTCTATGGTTGCGGCGCTTTTGCCCTTTTTTATTATTTTTCCTGCGGATTTAACGTCTATATAAAGTATTTTTCCTGCTAAAGATTGGGCGGGGTCGGTCATGCCGAGCGTAAAAGTGCCGTCGTCGTTTTTTCTGCCCCAAACCTGATTTTCTATATCGTAATACAGGTCTTCTGGAATATTGCATCCGTTAAAAATTGACATTTATATGCTCTCCCGGTTTTTGTCTTTTTGTAGTTTGCACCGCGGTTATATTATATATTTATTATTCGCATTTAATTCCTTCCGATTCTATCTTTTTCTTGTATGCTTCTATAGCCTCTTTGCCGGTAAGAAGATTTTTTTTATCTGCGTCTATATTGTCGGCTTTAATTTTACATACCCAACCCTTTCCATAAGGGTCCGAATTTATAAGAGAAACATTTTTAACGGCATCGTCGTTAACGGCGACTATTTCGCCGGAAAACGGGGCAGGAACTGGGCCGACATATTTGCCGCTTTCAACCGTAGCGACAGACTTAAGCTGAGCAATTTTCTGTCCCAATTTTTTGGGGGTAAGATATAAAAGTTTGCCGGCCAAACTCTGAGCTACGCTCGTCATGCCGACCGTAACTATTCCGCCGTCGTCGACTTTTCCCCATACATGTTTTTCTATGCTGTAATACAAGTTTTCGGGAATATCGCATCCGTTGATTTTAGACATGTTAATTTTCCTCCTTACCGATTATTTTTATTAATTTTTTTATAATACTACAATTTTAAATTATTCTCAATTATATCACAGCCTCTTAGAAAAGAAAGAAAGAAAAAGGAACGAAAGAAAAAGGAACCTGAAACCGGATCCGAAAAATTATTTAAGAGATTCCGTCTAAGCATCGGTTAATTCCGCGCATATAAAATCATGAATCGGGATTGGGAGGGAATAACGGTTTACAGAGTGCCGCCGCGAAAATTAGATGCGGATTCTTTCCAATCTTTTCCGTCTTTTAAAAGTTCAGAAAAGATTTCTTCTATCGGAAAAAGATTATTTTTTAAATAATTTTTCCACAAATCGACGAAGATTCTTTTTTTAAGCCTTAAAGAATCTGCGGATAACTCTTTGAAACCGTTTAAAAAATCTCCGATTCCTTTATCGAATTCTTCTATGTTGAATAAATCCGTTAAATAATTAAATCTATATAAATCTCCGGCGGAATAAATTTTAGAACTAAGTATCATCTCGCACGCTCTTTGAACGCCTATTAAAAAAGACAGCCTTAACGACAGATAAGAAGGGGATAATATGCCGAATTTAGACGAGAAATCAGCAAAAACTGATTTTTTTTCCGCTAATCTAAAATCGCAGGAAGACACAATGTCTAATCCCGTTCCGCTTACCGAACCTTTTACGGCGCATATTACGGGAACGGGCGACTCAGCGATATGTTTTACCATAGTATTTAAAACCCTGATATAATGCCTTGCCCCGTCTTTATCTAAGCCCGCGATATCTTTTATCTCCGGTCCCGTTGCAAAAAAATCTGGATTGGAGCTTTTTATTAAAATTGCTTTTAAATCTAATTCTTTTTCGATGCTGTCCTCGAATATCCTTATTATTTCGCTTATTTCCGGCAGATTCATTGTATTTTTTCCGCCTAAATCGATATCTATCAAGGCTATGCGGCTACTTTTGCAGTCAAAATTTATCGGCATAATCGACTCCTTTTAAACTTTTAATCCTTGCGTTAATTTGCTGTTTATCTTTATCCCTGCCTAAATTTTACAAGCTGTCGTGAATATCCTCTTTATGCCATCTTTTGCCTTCTATCATATAATAAAGTATCGGAATCACTACAAGAGTGAGGGCGGTCGAAGCGAACATTCCGAAAATAAGCGCCCACGCAAGCCCGTTCCATACGGGGTCGGTTACGAGTATAGCCGAACCGAATATAACGGCGAGAGCCGTTATTATAATAGGCCTTGCCCTCATAGCTCCTGCCTGAACTAATGAATCTATTATGTTATTCCCCTCCTTTTTCCTGTCGTTGATAAATTCTAGGAGCAGGAGGGAATTCCTTATGACGATACCCGAAAGAGCTATAGCTCCTATCATTGAGGTAGCAGTAAAATATGTCCCGATAACCGCAAAACCGGGCATTATCCCTATCATTTCGAGCGGAATCGCCCCCATAAGCACTACTGGAATAATAAAAGAACCCGTATAACCGACTAAAAGAATATATATAAGCAGTATGGCGATTCCCATAGCGGCGCCAAGCTGTGCAAAAACCTTAAGCGTAAGGTTCCATTCTCCGCCCCATCTAATATGATAACCTGCGGGCACCGGATGTTTTAGGAAATGAATGAACAGGTCCAGATTTGCATACATAGGGCTTCTGCCGACAACCTTGCCGTAAACGTAAACTAAAGGTTTTAAATCCCTTTCGTATATCATGTTGTGAAGATAGCCGTTTTTTATTTTAATTACGGAATTCAGCGGAACCAATCTATTGGCGTAAGGGGCGAATATCCATATACCCGATAAAGCTTTTACGCCGGTTCTGTAAGAATCCGGCATTCTTAAAAATATATCTTCCTGATGCAGATGGCCTTTCTTATGAATAGTTCCTACGGTCATGCCGTTATTTAGCAAATAAAGCGACTGCGCTATCATTTGCGTGCTTATTCCAAGCATCGACGCCTTCCTTCTTCTTGCGATAATCATTATTTTTTTTACAGGCGCTTTATAAGAAGAATTTACGTCCGTTACACCCCGAATTTTCTTCATTTTCGATTCTACGACTTTAGCGATTTTTGCCTGCTCCGAATATTTACGGCCGTAAATTTCCGCTACTATGGTTGACCTTACCGGAGGTCCGGGAGGGCTTTCCAGAACCTTAACGGTGGCGTTGTATTTTTTCCCTATTTTATGAACCTCCGGCAATATTTTTAGAACGAGACTGTGCGACGATGTTCTTCTTTTGTCCTTGTCTATTAGATTGACTCTTATTTCCGAATACCAGCTCGCGTTTCTAAAATTTGCGCCCCTCAATAAGCCGGAAAAATCGATTACCGAAGGCGTTCCTACAGTAACTACATAATTTTTTACCTGTTTTATTTGTTTTATATAGTTCACGATATGCATAGTCGCAATATTAGTATCTCCGAAAGTGGAACCTGGGCGTTTGTTTATCGTTATTAAGAACGTATTGGTATTGGCGACCGGAAGCATTTTAAATTTTACCATTTTTAAAACCGGCAGTATCATGGCAAATATAAACAGCAATAAAATTATAGATATAAAAATCAATCTTTTTTTCTTGCTTAAAAGCAAAGGCGTTAATATTTTCCCGTATAAACTTTTTTTATTTCCGCTGTTTTCTTCTTTTAGCGCTTTTCTGCGCAGAAGCGCCATTCCCCTTTCGTTAGCCATAAGTTTTAGATAAAACCAGGGAACTATGGTAAGGGCTACGAACAGCGATACTAGCATTGCGATAGGAACGTTAAAAGGAATAGGCCTCATATACGGGCCCATCATTCCCGTTACAAACAACATCGGAATAAACGAGGCGATTACCGCCAAGGTCGCAAAAAAATTGGGATTGCCTATCTCGTTTACGGCATCTACCGCATATATGGGCAATATATTTCTTTCGCGCGAAAAAACCCTCTCTATATTATCTATGACTACTATTGCGTTATCGACTAAAAGACCGAGCGAAAGAATTAACGCAAATAAAGTTATTCTGTTTAAAGTCTGATGAAAAATAAAGGCGATTCCCAAAGTGAGAAACAGCATTAACGGAATAGTGAAAGCAACTATAAACGCCTCCCTCCATCCCAGTATTATTAAAAGAAGTCCTATAACTATAGCTATGCTGATTATAAGATGAAACAACAGTTTATTTACAGCGTTATTTGCCTTTTGACCGTCGTTTCTCGTTATAGTATAACGAACGCCTTCCGGAAGGCTTGTTTTTGCTATTTTATGAAATTTAGCGAGAATGTCGTTTACGACGGTAACGGCATTTTTTCCCCTTCTTTTTGCGATAGCGATAGTCACGGCCGGATAAACGCCTTTTCCGCCGGCTATTACCCTGTCGTTATGGCTGGCATGTATATAATTATCGCCGAACCCTATTTCCGATAAAAAATTTAAAGGCTTATAAGAATATTTAATTTTTGCTATATCTTTAAGATAAACGGGCCTTCCGCCAAAAACAGAAATAACGAAATTTTTAATAGAATTTACGCGATGAAAATATCCGCCCGCGGTTAAAAATCTTTTTCTGTTGTTATTCTGGAGAAAGCCTGCCGGAAGGTTTATATTTGTTCCTTTAAGCTCCTGCGCGACCATCAAAGGAGAAATGTCGTATGCGGCCATTTTGACCGGGTCGAGATAGACGTTCAGCTGTTTATATCTTGCCCCGTTTAAAGACGTTACGCCCGTTCCCTTAACCGAATCCAATTTATCCAATATGCGGCCTGCGATAGTCGTAAGATATCCGGCGTTATATCTTTTGCTCCATAAAGTAATATTTAGTATCGGAACGTGGTTTACGTCTATGGGTTTTATTAAAGGCCTCATTACCCCTTTAGGAATTTCGTCGAGATTGGAAAATACCTTATTGTATATATCTACGAGACTTTTATCGCGGCTTGCGTTGACATGAAACTGCACCGTGACAATCGACTCGGAATTCATAGATATGGAATATACGTGTTTTACTCCCGGAATCTGCCACATTTTTCTTTCCAGCGGTTTTGTAACGAGGTTTTTAACTTGCGAGGAGCTTGCGCCGGGAAATCTTACTATTACGTTGGCGGCCGGAACTATAATCTGCGGATTATACTGCCTCGGCGTGAGAAGAACCGCAACTATTCCGAAACCGATGCTAAATAAAATCAGCAAGAGGGTTATCTTGTTTTCAATAAAATATTCTGTAATTTTACCGCTGAAATTTTTATTCATTTATATATATAACTCCTGCTTGTAGATAATTTGCGATATAATTTAAATCTGCCGGCATCTATCATAATTATCGTTACAATAAAATATAAAAATTATAATGTTATATAAAATATATAACGGATAATCTATTTATCGGCTTTATTTATTTTGTCAATATTATTGTCGAACTTAGGATTTACGAAACTTCCCGGCGCAATCTTGTCTAAGCCGCCGGTTAATACGGTCATTCCGGGATTTAATCCGTTTAAAATTATGACGAAATTTTTTTTATAAACGCCGCCTTTTTTTACCGGTTGAAAAAAAACTTCTCCGTTATCGCTTGCGGTATAGACTCCTGTTATGCCTAATCGCCTTAAAACGGCATTTTTAGGTATTATAAGCGCTTTCCTCCTGCCTGTCCTGAATCTTGCGACGCCGTACATACCGGGCATGAGTTCAAATTTATTTGCCCCCGGAATTTCGATTTTTACTAAAACAGAATGGGAATAGGGATTGGCAGACCTTACTATGGATATTATCTTTCCGTCGACCGCGGCATTTATAGAAGAAAAATTCAGGTTGACGGATTCGCCGGCTTTTAATTTTTTGTAATATCTGACGTTTACCGAAGTCTTAAATTCTAATTTATTAAGGCTTTGAATAATAAGCAACATCTGTCCGGGACCGACAAGGTCGCCCATCGAAACATTTTTTTTTGTTATAACGCCGCTAATGGGCGAATAAATATTTTTGTAGTTTAAATAGCTTGAAGCTTCGTTTAATCCGGCTTTTGCCATATTATACTGCATCAGGGTATTATCGTAGGTCTGTTTGGATACGGAATTTTCGGCGTATAATCTTCTAATCCTGTCATACGTCTTTTTTGCGTTTATATAGCCCGCTTTCGCCGCATAATATTTCGACTTTATTTCGGGAGCGTTTAATCTTAAAAGAAGCATGCCCTTGGAAACTATCTGTCCTTCGCGGACATTTTCGTATATCACGTATCCCATAATGTGGGCGGATATTCCGGTATTGTTTAAAGAATCGGTGTTTCCCGGCGACTTAAGATAACCCGATATATATTTATATCCGGTTCTGAAGGCATTGACGCTTAAACGGGGCTGGGTTTCACCGGGCAGGTTCGCTTTTTTGGAGCATCCGTTTAGCGAAAAAAACGACAGGACAAATATCAAAAATGCGGCTGCATATTTTATGCTTTTAAATTTTTTCATATTCTACTCCCTTTTCATATGCTATGCTTAAGATTCTTTCGTATTTTGTCATTTGATATGATAATATGAGTTATCGTTATAATATATATGATTATCGATATATAATAATATTATCATTTTCATATATTTTAAGTCAAATAAAATTTCGCTGAATAATTTCTTTACGGCTTTCCATGCGGTCAACGCAGTTCCAAAAAAAAATTTTAATTCAATTTTAATCGCGTTAAAATTGAACTTCGGCAAAATTCATCATCGCATAAAATTCTTCGGCGGACACCTGTCCGGGTGCCGTGGCTCCCGACTGCGAAGAACAATATGCCATCTCGGAACCGTAAATTAGGGATAAAATTCTTGTCGCCGTGCCTTTTTCACCCATTCCAAAAATCGTAAAAGCGGGAAAAGAAACTGGAGCGGCAGCCCTGATGGATTGCACAGTCTGGTTTTTTTCTAAGACGGCGGTTACGTCCTTATCCGAAATTACGACATCGGCGAGCTTAAAACAGTCCGCCCCGAAATAATGCGCATCTATATAAAATCTGACGGTCGACATCAAATCTATCTGTTTGCTAAAATCGTGAACGGAAAGGATAACTTTTGAACCCATGTCGTGAGCATAAACTGTAAAGTCTTTTACGGCAGGCCTTCTGACAATATCAAGCTCTATATCGCATGCGTATATACCTGCTTCTATAAGATATTTCAAAAATTTTATCCTTTGAAATTCTTCGCATGCTATTTCCTTTAAAGAAGAAATATTGCGGCCGGGACCGAAACCTGCGCCCCTTTTCGTCCCAATGATTTTAATCCCGAGGGCTTTTCCGTAAGAAATTATTTTTTCTATTTTTTCGAAAACAGGCGTGCGATGAAATTCATCGACATCTTGCGTTTCTTTAGTTTCTTTAATTGTGTCGAATCTAAGCTCTACGAATCCGGCATTGACGGTTTTGGCATAATCTATATCCGCATATATTCTATCAAGCTCCGTATTTCCGACGGAAATACAAATTTTCCGATTCATTTGCTCCCGCCTCTTTTAGCTTTAATTTTATCGCAGGCCAATTCCCCTCCCAATCCCCACTCGTCTGAAGGAAATTCTTCAATCGCGACCCAGACGTTTTCCTCGCCGATGTTTAAAGTTTCGGAAACGCTTTTAGTGATAGATTTAATGAGGTTTTTCTTTTGTTCTTTCGTCCTTCCCTCAAGCATTTTAACGGATACAAAAGGCATTTTAAATCCTCCTTGGTAAATGATTCTTGGTAAATGATTTAGGCTAACTAATGACGAAACATAAATTTAATAAACTTAATAAGATTATAACAAATATAATAATTTTAGACAATTTTATTCCGGTTAAAAAATAATATAAACATAATGTTGATAATAATTGTAGATTTTATATTTCAAGTCGATATATAATAAAGTTAATTTAAAAAATATTAATTAATATTTATAATTATTGTTAACATTTATTTTTTCTACAATTATTCCAAGGGGGAAATGTTATCGTGAAAACGCTGAAAGTTAAGCTTTATTTCTTTATAGGTTTAAGTTTTATTATTATTCTAGCGGTCAATTTTATTCTTATCTATTACTCGAATATCTTAAAATCACAAACAGTAAATATGAATGTAATTGCGAATACTTCCGCCTCTATTAAAACATTGAGAAGCAACTTCTTGCAGATAATTTATTTATCGCATCTCAAGGCTTTAAAAATGGGCGCGGTAAAATCTAAAAAAGAAAAAGCCGCTATCGAAAAATCTTATGATGCGAATATAACAAAAATAGCCCAAGATTCAAAGCCTGTTTTTTTAAGCGTAGGCAACGCGTTAACCGGATATACAAACGGATTCGACAAGGTAAAGGCCGCTCATGTTTTCGGCGTCCCAAAATCGAAATTACAAAAATACTCGTCTAAAAATACGGCGCTCCTGCTTAAAAGCTTGTCCAATAAATACAATATCTTTCATCCGATTGCGGATAGGCTTTTAAAATATCCTCTGTTGCTCGGCGGAGCAATGAGCACCAAATATTTCGACAGCCAGCTTAGTCCGATGGTATCTCAAATTAATAAAATCAATAATGTGGTTAAACGTTCTTATTACAGTAAAATTAAATTTTTCCAATATATTTTTATAGCGCTTCCCTTCCTGTTTCTGATAGTTGCCATTTTTATATCGTTTTATGTAAAGACTACGCTTATCAAAGTTCTTAACCTTATTAACGAAAAAATCAAACAGATAGCCAAGGGCGACCTCACCTCCAAGCTAAGGATACCCGGCGTCCATAAGGAAAGCGAAATAGGCATTCTTATAGAAGAGGTCAATATTTTGGTAGATTCCCTTTCCAGCAACGTCAGAGGTATACTCGGCACTTCCGAATCTTTAAACGCTCAGTCGAATAACTTAAATATATCCTCTAAAGAATTCGAAACGACAATCGAACAGATGAAGGAGAAAGCCTCCCGCATCATAGAATCGATTAAACAGATGTCTATCGCTATCATAGAAGTCGCCAAAAATTCCTCGTCTTCCGCCCAGAAGGCTCAGGAAACTGAAAAGGTGGTCGATTACGGCACTAAATCGGTACAAGACGTCGCCGTCGAAATGAAAAATATAGAAAAGACCGTTTCGGCGGTTTCCGCCACCATAACGGAACTCGGTTCTTCTTCGGAAAAAATAGGGGAAATCATAGGCGTTATAAACGACATAGCCGACCAGACTAACCTTCTCGCCTTAAACGCCGCCATCGAAGCCGCCAGAGCCGGAGAACAGGGAAGGGGGTTTGCGGTGGTTGCGGACGAAGTAAGAAAACTTGCCGAAAGGACTACCAAAGCGACCAAAGAAATAGAATTTATGATTCTCAGCATACAGAAAAACACGCAGGATGCAGTTACGTCCATGCAGAAAGGCAAACAGGAAGTTTCCAAGGGGGCGGATATCGCCGGCAAATCCGCCGAAGCTATTTCAAATATAAATTCCTTAATGGCCAAACTAAAAGAAATGATAACCCAGATTGCGACAGCCTCGGAAGAACAGTCTCAGGTGAGCGAGGAAATCTCTTTATCGTCGGAGGAAATAATAAAAGCTCAGGACAGCGCTCAGGCAGGTTCAAGGCAGGTTATAAAGGCATCCGAAGAACTTGCGGGTATGGCGGCAAACTTATCCGATTTAGTTAAAACTTTTAAAATAAATTGATTAATAAATTTGATTTTTACATTTATTTAATTTATAATTATAAAAAAGTGTTTTTATGCTTTCATCTTGATTCTTCAACGTAATGTCCTCCTAACCTGCCGGTTAAGATTATTCCCGGCAGGTTTTTTATTCTATTTTTTATATCGCCTAATCCTGCATTAGAAAATATTTAGATGTTTCTTTTATACGTAAATACTGAATTCCCGCCTACGCGGAAATGACACCCTTTAGGTTAAAAGTATAAATTTCCACATTGTCATTCCTGCGCAAGCAGATATAAACTCATGCCGTTTATGCAGAAAATAAAATTTCTAATGCAGGATTAAAGTTGTCCCCAAATCCAGACATGAAATAAATATATTCCTTTTCCGATACCTTTATAGGAATTTTTTTAAATTGCAAACTATCGTCCGGATTACTTTTTAATATTTTTTCATAATCGTTTTATTTCTTACCGGTA
>JAJYHI010000046.1 GCA_021784835.1 bacterium | reverse complement strand
AGATAAATAAATTGGTTCGTAATGAATATTTCGGGAACGGTAATTATAACCTGTTTATTTAAACTTAAGGCAAAGTCTAAAATATTAAAATAAATCTCGGTTTTGCCGCTTGCGGTTACGCCGTGCAGTAAAAAAGTTTTATACGAACCGGCACCCATTGCTTCGCGTATAAGACCGACGGCGCTTTCCTGCTCCTGCGTGAGACTGTAAGGGGCATCGGAAAGGAACTTGCGCCTGCTCGCCGGATTTTCGGCAGTTTCGGTAATATTCCCGCCGTCTCCGTTTTTGCCGGAGGATTCTATAAGCATAGCTTCGTCGTAATATTTATCCAATAAATCGAAATGCTTAACGTCTAGCGAAGGCAGAGCCGTCTCAAAGACTCCCGATATGTTTTCATGGTAATATGAAGAAAGAAAATTAAAAATATCTTTGCGGGATTCGTCGAAAAAACGGGGTTTGGAAACGCGGTATATATTTTTTAATTTTATTTTTTTGCTTCCGGCGGGACCGTCGGCGTCCCGCCTTATATCGTATATGAAACCGTATAATATCCTGTTTTTAAAAGGAACAGATACGGCTTTTCCTATTTCAGCATAGGCTTCTAATTCTTCAGGTATTAAGTAGGTAAATTTAATATCCGTTCCGCTTTTGGGTATTACTATGTCGGCTGTAGTCATAGCTTTATATTATAATATAAATAAGCGCAATATAAAACTATGCGTAAGAATAATTAATGATTCGCCGAGATTTGATTCCCGCCGTTTTTTCCTCCCTTTAGCGGATAGAGCTGTCTTCTGTAATAATCTTCCTCGTTTAATTCTAATTTTCTGCCGTCGAAAGCAGTAAAATATTTCCCGTTTCCGAACTCCGTTTTCCAAGCCTCGTCGGCTATTTTCCCGTAATTTTGCGAATACTCGTCCATCTCGTCTTTAAGTTCGGTTATTATCGATTCTCCTCCTTCCTGCGTCGCTTTTGCTCCTCCGGCGGCGACGACGTTCCTGAGTATTTTAGGATGGTCTATTATCATACAAGGACGCAGCCTGTTTTTAACGGCCATCTGCTCTTTTCTTATAGATTTAAAATACATCGAGCTTAAAATTTCTTCCATAGATTTATCGAAAATATTGTCGGCGGCAAACTGGGCAAATACACAGGGCTCTACTCCGCCGTTTGCGTTTATGTGAAGATAGACCCGTCCGCCGGAAAGGCATCCGTGCGAAAGCACTCCGTCGTTCCAGAAATCGGCGACTACTATGGGCTTGGTTTCCCTTATTTCTACTACTCTTTTTCTCCTAAAATTGCGCTGTTCCGGCGTCGGCATAAGATTTACGTCCGGTTCCCTGCCGATAGGTATATAGTTAAAATACCAGCCAAGAAAAGCCCCTTGTTTAATGTAAAAATCTATGAATTCGTCGCTTACTATTACTTCGTTGTTAAAGCGGGTGGCCGTTGCGGAAAATCCAAAAAGCATACCGTTGTCCTTAAGGTTTTTCATCGCCGAAACTACTTTTTTAAAATGTCCTTTTCCTCTTCTTTCGTCCGTTTCGTCCTCAAATCCTTCCACGCTTATACACGGGAAAACGTTGCCGAGTTCGGCAAGCCTTTCCGCGGTTCTGCCGTCTATCAAAGAACCGTTGGTATATATCTGAAAATAGCAGTCATCGTTTCTTTCGAGTATATCGAACAGGTCTTTCCTTACAAAAGGTTCTCCGCCGGATATCGTATAAAAAAATATTCCGAATTTCTTTCCTTCGTCGATAATCTGGTTAATCTTCTCAAAGGAAAGCATATCCCTGCGGGTATAATTTGCCGAATAGCATCCGTAGCATTTTAAATTGCAGTGCATAGTCGGGCTTATGACGTAAAAAAGAGGCGGATAAAATCCGTTTTTTTCGATAAAAGCCTTTCTTCTGTCGCCGCTTAGCAGAAGAAAGTTCGAGATAAAATTGTCTAATATTCCTCTTTTGACGTTTTTCGAAAGATACGGCAGTTTCCTTTTTAAACCGATAAAAATATGGTCGAAGAATATCTTGCCGGCAGGAGCTTTAAAATTGTTTATTTTATCGGAAAGTTTGATTATGGTTTCGTCGCTCAATTTCGGAAATACGTAATCGCCTGCGATATGAAGAGTATTTTTTACGAAGGCTGTTTTAAGGTTTTGCTTTAATGAAGATAATTCCGCCATTTTAATCCCCCCATGTATAATAAATTGATTTATAATTAAATATTATATTTCGATATTATATTTAATTTACTAAAATTATTTTTATTTTTGGAGTACCTTAATAGGTTTCATGTTTTCCGCTTAATACCTTAATACTATATTACAGTTTATCGCAATAATTCAAAAAGTCAACGGCGGATTTTTCTTTGTACATATCTTTCTTATTTTTACCGGTTGCATTTTTAATATTTTTTTGGGATAATTATAGCAGGGAAAAACAAAATTTTAAAAAAGTGGGGGGTTAGCTCAGTTGGTAGAGCGATGCCTTCGCATGGCATAGGCCAGGGGTTCGAATCCCCTATCCTCCACCAGCTAAAAATTAATGCCTGTTAGAATATCTTCTTTATTGCTTCCGAAATAACAGAAACGGTTTTGTCTGTATCCTGTTTAGTATGCTTCGAGCTTAAAAACATTGCCTCATACTGGGACGGAGCCATAAATATTCCTGCATCTAATACCGATGCGAAAAATCCCTTAAACCTGTTCGCGTCCGATTTCATTACGTCGTTGAAATTACGAACGCTTCCGCCTTTAAAAAATACCGTCAGTATGGAAGAAATATAATTTATCGTTATTTTATCTTTAAAGTTTTTTAGTTCGTCTTTCAGGGTTCTTACTAAATAGTCCGCGGCAGAATTTGCCATGGAAACGGCATCGTCTTCTTCTATAGCTTTTAGGGTAGCAATGCCTGCGGCGACGCACACGGGATTGCCGGAAAGGGTGCCGGCCTGATAAACGGGACCCAGCGGAGACAGATATTCCATTATATCTTTTCTTCCGCCGAAAGCTCCTATGGGCAGTCCGCCGCCTATTATTTTACCGAGACAGGTAATATCAGGCTTTAAACCGAATAAACCCTGGGCTCCCCCCAAAGAAAGCCTGAAACCTGTAATAACCTCGTCGAAAATAACGAGCGAACCGTTATCGCGGGCTAAATCCATTAAATTTTTCAAAAAATCTTCTTCCGGTAAAACTACCCCCATATTTGCGGCAACCGGCTCGATTATTACGGCGGCTATTCCCCCTTTATGCGCCGAAAACAAGTTTTTAGCCGATAAAATATCGTTATAGGCCGCAACTAAAGTTTCTTTGGAAAGGTTTTCCGGTATGCCGGCGCTTGAAGGAACGGATGTGGTAAGAGCGCCGGAACCTGCTTTAACAAGCATAGAATCGGAATGGCCGTGATAGCATCCTTCGAATTTTATAATTTTGCTCCTTCCGGTAAAACCCCTTGCCAGCCTTACCGCGCTCATTACTGCTTCGGTACCGGAATTTACGAGCCTTACCGACTCTATCGAAGGAAAATGCTTATTAATTAAACCGGCAAGTTCTATTTCAGCTTCGGTTGTAGCGCCGAAACTGAATCCGTCCGCCGCCGAGGACGAAACGGCTTTTACGACGCGTTCGTCGGCATGCCCAAGAAGCATCGGTCCATAAGACATTACGTAGTCTATATATTCGTTTCCGTCTATATCGTATATCCTGCTTCCATGGGCTTTTTTTATTACGACCGGCGATAAGCCTACCGACTTAAAAGCCCTGACCGGACTGCTGACGCCTCCGGGCATTAATGATTCTGCGCGTTTTACCGCTTTTAAACTTTTATCGCGTTTCATAAAATTTTCCTTATAAGAATTTCCTTCCCTCGTTTTTATTTTTTCTTAAGCCTTTTTTCGAACCGGCGTTTGCGGGAGATTTAGGAAGATAAGGGGCAAAAAATTTAAAAACTTCCATATTCCAGCCTGGAAGAACGACGTGGCCGCTGTTTTTTGCTATAAAGAGCTGTTTTTTAGATTTAATTAATTTATATACGGCAAAAGTGCCTTTGGGCGGACAGTCTTCGTCCTTAAGCCCTACCCCGATTAAAACCGGAGCTTTAATCCAACCCGCAAAATGCTTGGTATCGACGTAATATAAAGACCGCATAACTTCAGCTTTGTCTTGGGGATGCTTTTTCAGGAGCGCTTTAACTTCCATATAAGGACCCATTTTTGCTAGAGGCATCTGCACCGGAATATCGCTTAAAAACGGAACGTCTCCCGCGGCGGCCGTGACATGGGGGTCTATAGCGGCGTCTATTAAAGGAAGCGCTCCTCCCATACTTCCTCCGGTAACGAATATATATTTCGAATTTATGTTTTTAAAATGTTCTAGGAATCTTAGGGAAGCTAAAGAATCCATAACTATTTTTACCATGGAAAAAGTTTTAACATGGAGGATTCCGTTCGTCATAAGGCCTGGAAAACTGGGATTATAAACCGTCCTGCTCCTTCCGTGCCCCCTTAAGTCTATTGAAAGAGCCGCATATCCCCTTCTTGCGAAGAAGTGCGCCCAGCCTGGAGTTCCGAATGAGCCGTAACCGTGCAGCAAAAGAACGCCCGGGTATTTTTTGCCTTTAATTCCATAGGGAATTGCGAAATATCCTTTTAAGCGCAATCCGTCGTAAGACGCCAGCGTCAAATCGTATGTTTCGATTTTATTAATTTTATCGTTATAAAGAGGTTTTAAAGAATAGACTACTTTTTCTTTACGGAGTTCAGCATACATCTTATGCCAGAATTTTTTAAACTTTTGGTATCTCGTAAGTTTAATACCTGTATTCTTAAGGGATTTAACCGCAGGCACGCCGGTGTTTGTTTTTTCGTTAAGGTTTCTATATAAAAAAATTCCGGAAATTAAAAGGGCGGCTGCGATTATTAATATTATCAGAACAGTTTTGTTTTTATTGGTTTTCATAGTAAACTATTTTTTAATTAATATAAAAAGGCATCTATGAATTTTGGATTAATTCACAGATGCCCGTTAAATTTAAAAGTTATCGGTATATCTTTATTACCGGTTGCCTAACTTATTTTAAAGATTCGAGATACTCCGCTACCGTTTTTAACTGCGACGGATTAAGGTTATGATTCGGCATCATAGTATTCGGGGAATGAACTTTAGGCGTATTGATCTGGACTTCAAGCCAGTGGATAGAATGTCCTTTAGTTCCTTCTTTGTCGAGATTAGGACCTATCGAGCCGCCTTTGCCGTTTATAATATGGCAGCCTGCGCAACCCTGAGAGTTAATAATTTTCATTGCTGCCGCTTTTAAATTTGCGGAAGCCGGTTTGGCAGCAGTGGTGGTTGCGGCGGCTTTAGCCGGCGCCTTTGAAGCCGGTTTGGCGGCAGTGGTGGTTGCGGTAGCGCTAGGAGCGGCGGCCGGTTTGGCGGCCGGTTTAGACGGCGCAGATTTTTTTGCGCAGCCGTAAAGACCGAAGCTGATAGTTAATAAAAATAACGCGGTAAATAAAACGGTTAAGCCTTTTTTTCCTTTTAACGCTTTCAATTTTTTACCCTCCCTAAATTAATTAAAGATTAAATTAAAGATTAAATTTATTGTTTTACAGTCGCAAATTAAAGCACAATCATATATATAATATATCTATTTAAAATTTTGTCAATAAAAATTTATAAAAAATTTTACATAAAAACTAATACCGGACGCTAAGCGGATTTAATATTAAATATTAATGCTAACGATTTTTAATCCGTCCGGAAGAATCGAGTTTATTTTTTCGCTAAGAATGTTTAAATCCGTTTCGACGGCATATTCCGCGCTTACCCTTGCTTTAATATGCAGTCCGTCGCTTTCGCTCATAAAAGGAATAGGATTGGAAAAGCTCAGCTTCGGTCTCGAAGTAAATTTAGATTCCCTGTAAATAAGGGGAATGCCGGTTATTCTAAAAGCCTTAAGCAATATTTTCACGGTTTCTAAATGTCCAAGATATTTCGCCGCTCCTCTTTTGGAATATATAAACGTAAGTTCGGAAAAAGAAACTCGTCCGCCGGGGGCTTCCGTATTTATATTTATATTGTTATTTCCTTCAATATCGTGCCTATCATCTTTGCCCTTTTTTTTATGTATTCTTATGTTTTCCGCTTTTGACGAATAAACGGGGCTTAAAGTTTTGAAATCGCATACGCCGCATAAATAACAAATTTTTCTGCAATTCTCAGTTAAAAGATTATCGGCGGAACCGCCGACAGGAGATGCATTGCGGGGATAAATAGATTTTAAATTCTGCATACGGGATTTTTTATATTCCTCTTTTAAAAAATCCTTATCCACTAGTATGTCTATAAAATCCCATGGAAGCGGAGCGTCTATATTTTTTTCTTCGTATAAATATCTATAGGTTAATTTATTACAATTCGATGTTCCGTTTTCCTTATTATTTTTTCCGTAATGAAAATCATATTCATAAACGTAATCGCATTCGAGAGCTTTAAGCCACGCGTCATAATTAAATAATCTGGATTCGCTGTCGTAAACCGCGCCGAATTTATATGCATTATATATGATTTTAGGCGTAAAATCGTCCCCTCTCGATATTAGTCCTTCTATAAAACTGACTTTAGGGTCCTGATATCTGAAATTAACGTTTAAGGGTTTTAACAATTTTTTTAAATAATTAATTTTAAAATTAAGCTCAGGTTCTTTTTCCATAGGATGCCACTGGAAGGGAGTATGGGGCTTCGGCACGAAATTATTGACGTTCACCGTAATATTAAGCCCTTTTGCGACTTTTTTTATTTTTATTATTAAACCCGCTATTCCGTCTAAATCCGCTATTCTTTCAAACGGAAGCCCGAGCATAAAATATAGTTTCAATGTTTTAAAACCTTTTTGCGAAAGCAGTGCCGCTTCCTCAAGCAGATCGCTTTCGGAGATATTTTTATTAATTATATCCCTGAGCCTCTGGGTTCCGGCTTCCGGAGCTAACGTAAAATTAGTTTTTTTCACGGCGGCAGTTTTTTGAAGTATATTTTCGCTCAAAGAGCCTATCCTCATAGACGGAAACGACATAGAGATTTTCTTTTCCGACGTTAAATCGGCTAATTCGGAAAGCAGTGCTTCGATATCGGAATAGTCCCCCGTCGAAAGGGAAGATAGGGATATTTCTTCGAGACCGGTAGTCCGCAAACCGTGTTTTACGGCATTTACTACCGCATTCTTCTTCCTCTCCCTGACCGGCCTATAAATATAACCCGCCTGGCAGAAGCGGCAGCCGGAGGAACAGCCGCGGGCAATTTCGACCGCAAGCCTGTTATGGACGGTCTCTATAAGCGGAACGATATGCTTATCGATATATGCCGTATTTTCGTTGAATTTGCGGTTTAAGTCTATATCGTACAATATAGATTTTTTTAAACTTTTGGAAAATCCCGGCACATAAACGCCTCTTATTTCGGCGAGCCTGCTTTTCACGTAATTTCTATAATCAGTTTTATCGACCGCCCCGGATTTAAGGCCGTTTTTAGCTTCCAATACGGTATTGCATACTTCGACCGTCGTAATTTCTCCATCGCCTATTATAAAAAAATCCATAAAATCGTTCAATGGAAGAGGGTTAAAAGCGCAGGGGCCGCCTGCTCCGATAAAAGGGTCGTCCGAACCTGACCGGTCTTTTGAAAATACCGGAATACCGGAAAGTTCGAGCATAAATAAAATATTCGTATAGGAAAGTTCATATTGCAAGGAAAAGCCGGCTATATCGAAATTTTTAATCTCTTCGAACGATTCCAAAGAAAATAGCGGTATATTATACTCCTTTAGTTTGGCGTTCATATCGGGATAAGGCAGATAAACTCTTTCGCAGGCTATATGAGCCTCCGAATTTAATATATCGTATATTATCCCCATCCCTATGTGGCTCATTCCCAGTTCGTAAAAATCGGGAAACGCAAGCGCGAATTTTAGAGGTATAGTTTTAATATCTTTGACTGTGGTCCCTGTTTCTAATCCTAGATATCTTGCGGGTTTTTGCACGAACGGAAGGACGTCTTCGTTCAACTTGCGGTATAATTCACGATTAGCTTTCATAGTTTTATAGTATATTATATAATTTTTTAACGAAAAAATTAACCGTTAAAATAATAAAGTTATTGCGGCCGGATAAAATAAAAATAAAGTTGATTTATCAGAAAAAATAATCGTATAATAAACAATATGAACAATACGATTCAGCTTATAGTAATCGCTATAATTCCCGTTTTATTCGCTATCATACTGCACGAGGTTTCTCATGGCTACGTAGCTCATCTTTTCGGCGACGATACGGCAAAAAACGCTGGAAGGCTGACGCTGAACCCCTTAAAACATATCGATCCTTTTGGTACTATTCTCCTCCCCCTGCTTTTAATACTTGTAGGCTCTCCTTTTTTATTCGGCTATGCAAAACCCGTTCCGGTAAATTTTAACGGACTCAAAAACCCAAAAAGAGATACGGGATTTGTCGCGGCGGCAGGGCCGGTTACTAACTTTATTCTGGCTTTTATATGTTTTGTTTTTTTGAAAGTCATACTTTTCGAGTTTCCGGCTATGAATCTATATCTAGCCTATTTTATCAGCCATCTTCATTTTCAGACGGTTTACGGCGGCCCGTTTTTTAAATTTTTCGTTTATCCGGTAACTTTTATGCTTTTTATAGGATTAATGGTAAACATCATACTTGGAACGTTCAACCTTATACCGATTCCGCCGTTAGACGGGGGAAGAGTCGCGGTAAGCCTTCTGCCCGAACCGTTTTCCGGCTTTTTAAGCAAACTTGAGCCTTTCGGAATTTTTTTGCTTCTTATACTGCTTTTATTCGACCCCGGCAATTTTTTAGTCGTTTCGTTTAATTTTATAGTAAACAATATTGTTTTAAAAAATCTCAGCTTATGAAAACGGAATAAATAAAATTTATGCAGTCCGCCCAAGCACAACTATCTTTTTATCCCAAAGTGAGCCTCGAAGCTTACGACGGCCCATTAGACCTTCTTTTAACGCTGATAAAAAAAAATAAAATTAATATTTACGATATTCCTATAGTCGAAATAACAAGGCAGTATCTTGAAGCTATAGGTTTAAACGAAAACGCCGGCATTCCGCATTACGAAACTTTTAATCTTGATTTGGGCGGAGATTTTATAGTAATGGCGGCTCAGCTTATATATATCAAATCCGTAATGCTTCTGCCGAAGTACGATGCGGCAGAGGATGACGGCGGCGGGGAAGATATATACGACCCTAGAACCGAACTGACCGATATGCTTTTGGAATATCGAAAAGTTAAGGAAATGGCCGATTTTCTAAATAACAGGCCTATACTGGGACGCGACGTGTTCGGAATAAAAATGCTTAAAGCGGACGAAACGACGCTTGAAAAAGTTTCTTCTAATGCCGCCGCAAGTTTCGAGGCAAATATTTTTATTCTTTCTAAATATTTCTATGGCAAGATGGCTGAGGCTCAAAACAGGATAAATATATACGAGGTAGAAAGAGAAAGTTTTTCAGTAAAAGAAAAAATAACGGAAATAATGGAAAGATTTAATGCCGTCGGCAATATAACGTTCAGCGAAATAGTTAAAAACAGCAGGAACAGGGATGAATTTTTTACCTATTTCCTCGCGCTTCTTGAAATGGCAAGATTGGTTCTGATAAATTTAAAACAGCTGAACTTATTCGACGAAATATATATTACCCCGGCGCCTGGCAGTCTTGCCGGCTACCGCTCTAAAATAGCAAGCATGAATTGATTTTTTATATCTCGGAATCCGAGGCGCGAGCATAGGGGGATATTTTCGAACCCGGTTTTTTGTAATTAGGATTGGTTTTAGGCGTTTTAGCCTGCCCCTCCGTTTTATCGGCATTGCCGAAAGCTAATTCTGCGGTTTTGCGGTTTAACACGCGGTATTCCCCGGACGGAAGGTCGCCTATATAAAGCCCGCCTATCCTGACTCTCCTGAGC
>JAJYHI010000027.1 GCA_021784835.1 bacterium | reverse complement strand
GGGCATGGGAATCTGAATTCCATATGATGGTCAAATTGCCCACCGGTTTGAACTTTAAAAGATTAACGGGATTGACCGCCGCCGCTCCCGCAAGGACGGCGGCGGTTTTTATAAAACTTCTTCTGGAAACGTTTTTTAAATCCATTTAATTATAGCCCCCTTTTTTGCAAATAAATTTAAATTATTTAATTTTTGCCAATATCGGTTAAAATCCAGTCTTTACGGAATCCATTATGCTTATTATCTGCTTAGTAACTTTTATAACCGTTTTCTTCTGCTCCGGCGTGTTTTTATAAAATTTAGAAAAATAAGTAGGGAGAAAAGATATCATGACGGTATATTTTCCGTCTTTGTATATGGCTATTCTGCACGGCATAAATGCCGAATAATTCATGTTGTTTTTTAAAAGGTCGTAGCCGTCTTGGAGGTTGCAAAAATCTATCACCTTTAGATGCGGTATTTTCTTGCCTATACCTTTTATTCCAGTCGATATGGGAGCGACGGCAAGTATGCTGAAATTAGCGTCTTCTATCCCCTGTTTAAGGTCGAAAAGCGCGTTTTTAAATCTTTTTTTTACTTTCAAAATATAAAAAGGTCCTTTTGGAATATTTACTCCATAAGAGTTTCCGGCAAAAACAACGGTTCCGCAAAAAATGGATATTAAAATCATTACGGTTAAAAATGCAGGAAACACGGCAATATTTTTTTTATTAATCATTAATTATTAAGCCCCCTTCATAATGCTTTGTTTTTAATTTTTTTATTCATACTACGTTTATAGTCACCTTTTTTTTGTAAATATTATGATGGGTATCGTACATAATAAATTCTAAAGGCGCTTTTTTATCGGCTTTTAAATAAAACGCCAAAAAAGGATTTGCCGAGACCGCAATTCCGTAATCGCAACTGGTTACTAATTTTTTATCGTAATAAATATCTACTTTATTAATAATCCACATAGGTATTATCTTTCCTGTTTTTGGATTTTTAACGAGACCGGTATCCATTGGATGTTTTGTTATGGACATTACTTTAAATATTTCGCCTTTTTTAACCTTCCTAGGTACTCTTACCATAATGCTTCCTATTTTCATTTTATACGCTCCTCTTAATTATTTAGTTATGATTTATCGTTTATACTTTTAAATAATTCTAATATCAGCAGCCGCCTACCGTGACTTTTATGTATTTTTTGCCTCCAAACATTTTCCCGTCCGAAAACTCGGTAACAACCTGAACGTAAGAATCCTGCTGAATTTTAATTCTAGTAGATATGTAAGCCTTTCCGTTTTCCGGAGTCAAATTAAACGTTGCTACTTTTGATACAGGATTGTTAAAATCGTAAACATGAAATGCCTTAATATAATTTCCCTTTTTCATAGGATGTTTAGAATCGATAGTCAAAGGAACCAGTCCTCCGTTCTGCGCGATAAGAGGCAAATTAATCTTCGGCAGTAACATTTTTTTGTACTCTGAGGAATTTTCGGCTAGCCATATAACCTCTTTGCCATCTATCTCTTTTACGTCGGACTTAATAATTGGAGCAACGGAAGCTTTCTTTTTAGCCGCCGCAAAAACATTCTCCGCATCTAAAACGCCGGCCGCCGGACCAGCAAGAATCAATGCGGCGGCTGCGGCCGTTTTTTTCATAAAATCCCTTCTCGATACGTTGTTACCCATCTTTAGAACCTCCTTAAAAATAATAGTTAAAGTTAATAATTATTAAATAATGAAATTAAACTGCATCATCTGTTATTATTTATTATAATTCTGCGAAAATTTTCTCAAACTTTCAATTTTATATCTACCCGAAGCGATCCATCTCGACACCAGCATAAAATCGCTCTTTTTCCAGTAACCCGGAAGCAGAAATATTTTCTTATAGTAAGGGGTATAAAAAATCTCCGTCGGAACTCCGGTAATGTTAAGTTTAGCGGCCAATTGTTTTTCCGTTAAATAAACGCCGTTAAAATATAAAATCTTTTTATTGCCGTAAATATCTATTAGTACGGGATGAAAATGTTTATTGACATAATTTATGACGCTTTTGCGGCTAAATACATGTTTGTCCATTCTGATGCAGTATGCGCAGGTAGGGAAATAAAAGTGCAGTAAAAAAACTTTCTTATGCAGTTTATTATTTTTTATCGCGGCGGTAAGACTTTCCCATTTTATCGTTTCCGAATTGCTTTGACCGCCTGCATATGCATTAACGGGCGATAAAAGAGTCGATACCGATGAGGATAACAACAATATTGCGGACAACAACAAAAATACCGAATAACGCCGCCATAAATATAAAAATTCTTTTTTCATTTTTTTTCCTGTTGTTAAATTATTTACATATGCATATATTCTAATGTTAAAATATAATAATATATTAATTTACAAAATTATAATATAAATAATTATAATACATATCTTATAATTGTCAATATTTGCTTATTTTTTTTCATTCATTTAAAATTTACCTATAATATATTGCGAAATAGCTTCAAAATTGCCTGTAATCGTTAGTATCCCCATCAGTATCAAAAAAATTCCGGAAATTATGGAAAATAAATTAAGATGGGATTTAATTTTTTTAAAAAAAGCAATAAAATACGTAATGAATATACCGGTTAAAATAAATGGTATTCCCAGACCTATGCTGAATACGGACAAAAGTTCGGCTGATTTTGCAAGGGAAGCGCCCATAGACGTATAAAGAAGAATGGATGCAAGGATAGGTCCTATGCACGGCGTCCAGCCTACGGCAAACGCAATCCCAAGAAAAATAGAGCCGAATATTATACCTCCTTTTCTCTTCCATGGGAGAAAGTTTACTTCCCTGTTTAAAAAACCTATTTTAAAAAGTCCCAGACAGTACAATCCGAAAATAATTATTACTATACCGCCTATTATTCTAATTAATCCCGTATGAGTTTTTAGAAGATTACCGAAAATTGTTTCCGATCCCATTCCTAATGCGACGAATATAATAGAAAAACCTATTACGAAAGAAATAGACGCTATAAAAACTTTCAGAATTACTTTATAGTCCTTTTTTTCCGAAATTAACCCTTCCATGCCGACTCCGCTGATAAACGATATATAGCCCGGTATAAGAGGGATAACGCAAGGAGAAAAAAAAGCAAGTATGCCTCCGAAAAAAGCGACGGCTAAGGTAATATTTAAATCTAATCCCATTTGATTCACCTCTTATATTTATATTTGTTATTGAATAAACTTAACTTGTATTTTGATTATGATTATGCAAAAATAATGCCATATTTAAAAACGCCTTAAAACATCTATTTTTTGAATAGCAATTTTATATTTGTCCATTTTTGGACAAATATATTAATATTAACTGTACCGAAATGGACAAAAAATTAAAAAATTGCTGAGTTTATTAGATTAATTTATCGAAAAAATAAATTTCTTTACATTTTATATGTTTCTGTGATATTTTTTTATTATTGCCAATATAAAATTTATAAAAAAAGGGGAATTAAACTATGCTTTCGTCTTTTAAAAACAGGCTGTATTTTGCCGCAATAATATTATTTATCGCTTTTTTATTATTAAGTTTTTTTGTCTACGGCTTCGTCAGCGGCTTTAAAAACAGGTCTTATACCCAGCTTGTCCTAGGAAGCACCATGGTTTCTTTAATGCGTGTAAACAGAAATATCACAAGCCTTATTTATTTGACTAAATTAAGGAAATCGGAAATCGCGTTAAATAAATTCAGAAAACGCAAGTTCGATATTTCGAGAATAGATTCCGTCATTAAAACTTTAAAATTAAAAATAGGCAGGGCAAGAAAAGAACAAATCCTTTCTATTAACGGATTTTATTCCGGTTTTTCGCATGAAAAGTTTAAAACCCTTTACGGAATCAAGAAGGTTTTTTTAAAAAGGCCTTCGGTATTTAAAACTTCCGCAATGCAGCTAAAGGTCAGAAAACTTAAAAAATTTATGAAAAACTACAGGCCTCATGTAGTTAAATTATTAAAAAATCCATATAAAATCGGTCCGCAAAGCAATATTTCATATTTTAAAAACGGTTCCAATAAAATTATTTCATATTTAGACTATTTCAGGCATAATATTTCAGACAGCATGGCAAAAAAAATGACTAAATTGTTAAATATGTTTATAATGGCTCCTTTTTTAATATTGATAATTCTTTTACTTACCGTTCTTTATTTTAAAAAATATTTGGTTGACGAAATACAAACGGTGGTAAAGTTTATTAAAAAAGTGTCCGGCGGCGACCTTACTTCTAAAATCAACCTTAAAGCCAATCCTAAAAGCGAAACCGGAATGCTGGTCGGCAGCATAAATTCGCTGATCGATTCCCTTCTTAAAAACGTCGGGTCTATCTCTTCGGCGGCAAAATCAATTTCGACTTCGGGAGTAAAATTTAACGGTTTGTCGAAGGAGCTTAAAAAAAACATGGACAATATGAAACAGGACAATACGTCCATAATAGAATCGATTAAACAAATAACGCAGGCTATTCTTGAAGTCGCAAAAAACTCGGCTAACGGCGCACGGGAAGCGGATAAAACCCAAAAGGCTACCCAGGACGGATATTCAGCCGTAAAAGAGGTCATTTCCAATATAAACTCCATAGAAAACGCGGTGGATAAAGTAGGAGAAGTAATGGGAGAACTGGAACAATCTTCCCAAAGAATAGGCGAAATTATTTCGGTAATAGACGATATTGCCGACCAGACTAATCTTCTGGCTTTGAACGCCGCAATAGAAGCCGCCCGCGCAGGAGAACAAGGAAGAGGTTTTGCGGTAGTAGCCGACGAAGTAAAAAAATTAGCCGAAAGAACTACAAAAGCTACAAAAGAGATAACGGAAATGATAAAATCAATTCAAATCGATTCAAAAAAAGCGTCCGATTCTATGGATACCGGCAAAGCCGAAGTTAAAAACGGTGTAAATTCGGCGGAAAAAGCCGGCGAAAAAATAAAAATAATAATGGAGCTTGCCGATAAACTGAAAGATATGATTACGCAAATTGCGGCGGCGGCGGAAGAGCAGTCGACGGCTACCGAGGAAATATCAGGTTCTACAGATTCGATATTGAAAGCCGGAGAGTTAAATTCTATAAGCGTCGAACAAATTTATTCAAATTCCATAGAACTGTCTAAACTTTCCGAAAAGCTTTCTTCGGAAATAAATATGTTTAAAATTTAAAATGCTTAATTTATTTTATTTATCGGAAAACAGGCTGTATTTTTTTATTTTAGTTATAAGCCTTTTTCTGGTAATTCCAAGCGATGCGGCTGTTTTGGTCTGATTATAATTATTTTTTTCGAGGGCATTTTTAATCAGTTCCATTTCAAGCCCGTCAAGATTTATATTTATTTTATCGCCACGATTTTCGGGAACGGAATCGACATACCGGAATTTTTCGGTCTCGGTTTCTGCTTCGCGTTCAGTTTCCGCAGTCAATGTTTTCGGCAGATGAACCGGCATTATAGAGTCCGACGTGCAAACTACGACGGCTCTTTCGATTATGTTTTCCAGTTCTCTTATGTTTCCTGGGAACGTATAATTTTTCAAAAGATTTATGGCAGAATCGCTTATGCTTGCGATATTTTTTTTATTTATAGCGCAATACTTTTTAACAAAAAAATTTGCAAGCGGAATAATGTCCTCTTTTCTTTCCCTTAAAGGCGGAATTTTAAAATGCAGGACGTTAATCCTGTAAAAAAGGTCCTCCCTGAACTTCTTTTCGATAACGGCATTCTCAAGCGGTATATTTGTAGCGGATATTATTTTTGCGTTAAGTTTTATTGCGTCGTTTGAACCTATTCTTGAGAATTCTTTATCCTGAATTACCCTCAGAAGTTTTACCTGCATCGACAGAGGCATATCCGCAATTTCATCCAAAAATAGAGTTCCGCCGTTAGCCGTTTCAAATTTTCCTTTTTTGCCGGAAACGGCACCCGTAAACGCTCCCCTTTCAAAGCCGAAGAGCTCGCTTTCCATAAGCCCTTCGGGAATCGCGCTTAAATTTATAGGAACGAATTCTCCGCTTCTGCCCGAAAGTATGTGGATAACCTTCGCCAGCACCTCTTTGCCCGTTCCGGTTTCGCCGGTTATAAGAACGTTAGACTGCGATTTAGACGTAAGTTTGACCTCGTTTAAAATTTCATTCATTGCTGAGCTTTTAAAAATAAAATCTTTAAAGATACTTCCGTTTAAATCGGAACCGTTTTGAACTTCAAAATTATCTATTTTTGCGTAATTCTTTCTCCGCAGGGCTAAATCTATGGTCTCTACCAGACTGTTTATATCCACCGGTTTCGATATAAAATCATCCGCTCCGAGTTTTATGGCTTCGACCGCCTGCTTAATCGTTCCGAATGCCGTTATAACTATAAATACGGTATTTTTATCTGCTTCTTCGTCATATTCTTTAACTTTGGACAATAATTCTATTCCGCTCATGCCGCCAAGACGCAGATCGCAAATTATAACGTCGTAACCGCCGTTACTTAAAAATATTAGCGCCTCTTCGGCGCTGACAGCCGTATCGACCGAAAATCCGCGTTTTGCAAGATTAAGGCTGACGACTCTGAGAAGATTTTTCTCGTCGTCCACTAAAAGCAATTTTTTATTTTTGTTAATCGTTTCAGCCATATATCTCTCATCTTTAATTTTCAATATTAATTCAGGCTTATAGCTTAATTGTTCAATTATTCATTATCTTTCCGGCGTCGCCGGCGGGTATAATAATAGTAAAAACTGTTTTACCCTCTTCGCTAAAAACTTCTATGCTTCCGCCGTGAAGTTTAATTATTCGTAAGGATATCGGAAGGCCGAGTCCCGAACCGGAATTTTTAGTAGTAAAAAACGGATTAAATATTTTCTTTATATTTTCTGCGCTTATAGAATCTCCGTTATCCGCAATTTCTATATTTACGCGGCCGTCCTTTGAAAACGCCTTTATTTCTATTAACTTATTATCGGTTCTGTATTTTTTATCTATTGCGTTAATAATTAAATTTAAAATAACCTGCTTAAGCATTTCGGCATCGGCTTGAACCGGTGGAAGACTATAATCGATATTTTTTTGAATCAGTTTTATTTTTGAATTTGCCGCTTCGAATTTAAGTATTCTTATTGAATCTTCAAGAAGCTTATTTATATCTACCGCGGCATAAACCGGATTTCTCTGCTTCGCAAAACTTAAAAACTCGACCGACATTTTATTTAACCGCTTAACCTCTTTGTTTATTATACCGGTAAACTCCAACACTATCTTATTTTTTGTTTCCTGCGATATATATTCGTTTGCCGAAGAAATGACATAAATAGCGTTTTTAACTTCATGGGCGATATTTGCCGATAATTCGCCCATTACCGCCATGCAGTTAAGCTCGTTCTTTTCTTTGTTTATGGACTCGACCTCCGAAATATATTTTTTTATAGAAAGAGCCATAGAGGAGAGCGCGTCCATAACGCCGCCTATTTCGTCGTTAAAACGCTTATCAAAACTTATATCGTAATCGCCTTCTTTTATTTTTTTTATATTTTCTTTTATATCGCTTAGCGGATTGGTTACTATTGACGATATATAATAAAAAATTATCAATCCGGCGGTTACAAAAAACAAAGCAATCGACATAAACCTTATTCCTACCCAAAAGACGCGGTTATCGGTAGATTTAATTTCTTTTTTTAAATTAAACTCTATAGATGCGAATCCTAATTGCCTGCCGCCGTATTCAATTTTTTTAATCAGCACCGGATATTGCATGGACGACTTCCTGTATCCTTTATAGCCGTAAAAGTTAGTTCCCATAAGGGTAAATTGAACTTCCATATTCTTGATAACATTAATTAATCCCGAATGATTGCCTCTATTTTTATTATTTTTCTCATTTGGCGCTATCGTTTTACCGTAATTGCCGTACAATGAGCCGCATTTTTCGGTTAATTTTCCTTTATCGTTATATAATCCTATTCCTTTTATGATTTTGTAATTTTTTATATCGTATAATAAGTTTTTTTTAATATATTCGGCGCCTGAAGATTTATTATAATGCAAAGAATAAGCTATCTCCGGAATTAAACTGTCCGCCAGCCTTTCGTCGTTTACGTAGTTGCGGTAAGACAGGGTTTTATAAATGGTATAAAGAAATACGCCGTCGCTGATAAAAATCGTAAAGAAAAAAACCGCAAAAGCCCCTATTAAAATTTTCCATTTAATGCTTAAATTTTTTACCGCATGAGCAAGAATCTTCATTTATAAATTTTATCATAACGGTTTTTTTAAATCTATATTATATAATGAAAATAAGGCGCAGAATCAGAATTAAATATTTAAGGCGTTTTTTTGCTTGATAATTTAATATATTTAAGATATATATAAAATTATAAATTATAATTTTTAATTAAACACAGGGAGGACTTTATGAAGAATGCTTATCTATTGGCGGGAATACTGATTATTATTCCTATAGCAGTTCTTGCCGCAGTTCCTTTGTATAACAGAGTAGAGCCGGCGTTTCTTGGAATGCCTTTTTTCTACTGGTTTCAAACCTTATGGCTCGTTTTAGCGGCAATATTATACTCTGCCGCATCGAAATTAATTTCCAAAGAAAAAGGGGGCGGCGACCTATGATAAGCTCAAACACCGTTATTACATTGTTAGTTTTTGCCGCTTTGTTTCTGGTTTTTGTTATTATAGGTTTTAAAGCCGCAAACTGGAGAAAGGGGGACATGAATATTCTGCATGAATGGGCGCTGTCCGGCAATAAGATAGGCACTTTCCTGATGTGGTTTTTAGTCGGGGCAGATATATACACTGCTTATACTTTTATAGCCGTGCCGTCGGGCGTATTTGCCAAAGGAAGCATTTTCTTCTTTGCGGTTCCGTATGTTATGGCTACATTTGGGATAGCCATGGTGGTAATGCCGAGCTTGTGGAAAGTTTCTAAAGACAAAGGCTACGTTACCGCGGTCGATTTCGTAAAAGACAAGTTTAACAGCAAAACGCTTGCCATACTGATTGCCCTTACGGGGATAGTCGCCGAACTGCCTTATATAGCGCTTCAGATAGTCGGAATGAAAGCAGTTCTTCAGGTGATGCTTCTGCCTTTCGGCGACGTTAAGACTATAAGCGAAACGGCGCTGGTCGTATCTTTTGTAATACTTGCGGTATTTACCTACTGGAGCGGAATCAGGGGTGCGGTTCTGACCGCCGTTATGAAAGACGTAATAATTTTAATAACGGTCATAGTTATTATTATTTTCGTTCCTCTTGCATACGGCGGTTTTTCTCACGCCTTTGCGGTCGCCGGACATATAGGGGCGGGGAAAAAGCCTCCTGTGGATTACGCGACTCTGCCGCCGGTGCTGGTAAACGCATATATAAGCCTTTTTATATTGAGCGCTCTTGCCCTTTATCTTTATCCTCACGCTATTAACGGCGTGCTGAGCGCCAAAAGCGCCAAAAGCGTCAGGCTGAGTACGGCGCTTTTGCCTATATACGGCATAGGGCTGGCTTTCCTTGCTTTATTCGGCATACTTGTATATGCCGTGCCGGCTGCGCTTAAAACGGTAGGAGGAAACGGAACGCTCGTCGTTCCGGCTTTAATTCAATCTACGATGCCTTCGTGGTTTACGGGTTTTGCTTTTTTGGGGATATTTATCGGGGGATTGGTTCCGGCGGCAATTATGGCTATATCCCAGGCTAATCTTTTGACAAGAAATATTATAAAAGAATTTAAACCCGACCTAAGCGGCGAAGCGGAAACTAAAATAGCTAAATGGTCGTCGGTAATTTTTAAATTTCTTGCCTTAGGTTTTGTTTTTTTGGTTCCCGAAACATATTCGATACAGCTTCAGCTTCTCGGAGGAATACTTATAGTGCAGACCCTTCCCCCGATATTTATAGGTTTATACACTAAATGGTTAGATAAAAACGCTTTGATAGCAGGCTGGCTTGTAGGAACGGTATCGGGCATATATTTCGTACTGCGGGCTAACGCCGGTCATCCGATAGTTACGACCTTTATGAAAACGCCTTACGGATTACTGTATGTCGCACTCGTAGCGCTTATTTTGAATCTTGTCGTTACGATTCTTTGGTCTATAATAGCGGGTGCTTTTAAAAAACCGGCTATTAGCTGACGGAAAATAAGCGGGCATTTGAAAAAATTAAAACAAACAAAAACTCCCGGCCGCGTCAAACGCAGTCGGGAGTAAGAAAATAAATAAATCTGACA
>JAJYHI010000043.1 GCA_021784835.1 bacterium | reverse complement strand
CTTGACAAATTCGGGGGGGGGGGGGGGTAAAATTATGAAAATAGAGAAAGTTAAAATTTGACAAATATAAAAAACAGGATAATATCAATATATAAAGATAAGTTTAAGATAATATAATAAATTATTGTTAACAATAATAATTATTGCTTAATAAAGTAAAACGTTATTTTAAATGTGACAAAAATCACATTTTTATTTCTGAAAAATTAATATAATCCAAATAATGAATTGATATCTAATATCTAAATGTATGTTTTTTATCGTTGCGGAGGTGATTAATCCGGCTTATTCTTATCTTATTTAATGTTTTTTTAATTTAACGTTTTTTCTTTTATTAATACCCGAGAAGGAGGGGTTTTTATGGAA
This sequence comes from bacterium, assembly GCA_021784835.1. Next base: position 10,026 of record JAJYHI010000043.1, on the reverse strand, counting down.
AAAAATGAAAACGATTTAATTCAGGAAGAAGATTCACAGGTTCAAAAAGGAACTACAAGGCGCGGATTCTTATCTACGATGGGAAAGATTGCCGCGGCGGCGGGACTTTTAGGCTCCGGTGCAGGAATGGAAGCATTATCGGGATGCGCAAAAGGTCCGACGAGTAAGGCAACGTCGAGCGTTTCGGCTTCGGTCGCAAAAGCATTGGTGGCTCCCGGAAAATGGGATAAGTATATGGGATTTTGGAGCGCCGGACCTTCCGGAGAGGTAAGGGTCAAAGGCATCCCGTCGATGAGGACGCTCTTAAGAATACCGGTTTTTAACAACGATACGGGAAGAGGCTATGGGCTTACGGGCGACGACCAGAGCGATAAAATGCTTCAGGATGCAGGAGGCTATTATGAAGGCGACACTCATCACCCGCATCTTTCTTATACTGACGGCGACTTTGACGGAAAATACGTTTTTATCAACGACAAATCTGCCGGTAGAATTGCAAGAATCAGGCTGGATTATTTTCAGACCGACGCAATTACCGCTCTTCCAAATGTTTCTGCCGTTCACGGTTTAGCTACGCAGAGATATCCAAAAACAAATTATGTATTTGCTACAAGCGAATTTCCTATACCTATACCCAATAACGGCCAAGATATAGAACCAACCGGAAACAATGCGGCTCAGACTAAAAACTACTGGTCGCTCCTTAGCGCCGTCGATGCGAAAACTATGGAAGTTAAATGGCAGGTATTGGTTGACGGAAATCAGGACAATATGACTACCGACTATCAGGGCAATTACGTGGCTTCTACATGTTACGACCCTTCAAAGGGGTGGAATGTTCCCACAATAACAAAACCTCCCGTTGCATGGGCTGTTTTTATCAATATTCCAAGAGTAGAAGCGGCGGTAAAGGCAGGAAAATATAAAACCATGGGGGGTTCTTCTGTCCCTGTAGTTGACGGCAGACACGGCTCTGATTTAACCGCTTATATTCCGGTAGAAAAAGACCCTCACGGAATATCACCCACGCCGGACGGAAAATATTTCGTCGCAAACGGAAAACTTGCGCCTAAAGTAACCGTTATTAATCTTGAAAAAGTAGGTCAGGTGTTCGACGGAAAATTAAAACCCAAAGATGCCGTAGATGCGGTACTTACGGTAGGGGTAGGCCCTCTGCACACCGTTTACGACGGCAGAGGCAATGCCTACACTACGCTTTTCGTCGATTCGCAGATGGTCAAATGGAATATAGAGGATGCAATTAAAGCTTATCATGGAGATAAAAAAGTTAAACCAATAAGACAAAAACTTGACGTTCAATATCAACCCGGACATAATGCCGCAACTATGAGCGATACGAAAAATCCGACCGGAGAATGGCTCGTCAGCTTAAATAAATTCTCCAAAGACAGGTTCCTGCCGGTAGGGCCGAGATTCCCGGAAAACGACCAGCTTATAGATATATCGGGCCATAAAATGGTTCTCGTTTCCGACAACCCGGTTTACATAGAACCTCATCAGGCTACCATAGCGCTTGCCGACAGAATCAAATATGCAAAAAAAGTTTACGACCCGAAATATTTTGCCAATCACGTTGCGGCGGGTACTGAGGGCGTAAAACGCATAGGACCGCACAGAGTTATAGTAAGGCTTACCGGCGTTGCCCCGACTTTAACACCGGTTTATTTCCACGTTAAAGAAGGCGATGTCGTAACCGTAATTTATTCTAATAACGATACGGTAGAAAATCTTGCCCACGGATTTAATATGACCCTTCACGGGAAAAATGTGAATATCGACCCGGGCGAAACAAAAGAGATAACGTTCACGGCCGACAGGGCAGGCGTTTACTGGTATTTCTGCACGATATTCTGCCATGCTCTGCATCTTGAAATGCGCGGCAGGATGATAGTCGAAAAGGTTCCGGGGTACCGTTCGAGACCTATTAAACCGAACAGGCTCAGCGGAAAACCGTCTTTCGACGAAAGATTTAAAGATTTTCCTGAAGTCGGGAAGGCATAATATTCTACCCAGGGGCCGGGTAGAATTAATACTGTAAGCATTTCATATTTATTCTTTCCCTTCAATCCCCTCTTTAAATAAATTATATATTAAAGAGGGGATTTTTTTATATCTTTATCAAAGGTGATTAAAAATGCAGGACAAAAAACGTCTTATTATTTTATTTCTCGTATCTTTTATTATTTTTTTATCTTCTTTTACAATTTTGACGGCATGCTCCCCCGGCAAAGCTAAACTGCCTGCGCCGAGGAAAGTTACATCTACTACGACGTCAAAACTCTGCGGAATGTTCCTCAAGCAATACCCGGGACCCGAATCCCAGATAATTTATAGAAACGGAAAGACTTACTTTTTCTGCGATACGGTTGAATTATTCGAATGGATACATTTAAAAAGCGTTGCGGTTAGGGTTCCTTTGGTTATGTACGTTCAGGATATGGCGCATAATTCATGGGAGCATCCCGACGATAATTTTATAAATGCAAAAAACGCCTATTACGTAATAGGCTCAAAGAGAATGGGCTGTATGGGTCCGACGTTCGTTTCGTTTTCAAGTAGAACGGCGGCAGGTAAATTTATCGAAAAATACGGCGGAAAAATATATAAATTTAATGAAATTACCGTAAAAATGATAAATAATGCGGCAAGTCCCGTCGGCATGAAAATGAAATTTAAAAATATGGGATGAGCCTGATTAAAATTGTGATTAAAATCATTTTTAAAAATAACGGGATGCCGTAAAATAATTATATATAGTAATATATTTTAACAACACGGGGGTAAATCGTTAAATTATGAACAAATCAAAAAAAATTAATATATTTTTTATTTTCATTATTTCATTTATAGCATCTTTTGTTTTTAATTCCGCATTGGCATCCGGCAAGGCCGCTATAACCTTAAAAAATTCTTCCAAATATTATCGTTACGCTTTAAAAGGCGCCGTAAAATATAAGTTCGCAAATATAAAAGGCACTCCGGTAGTTTACGGATACAATAAGGCCGGAAAGTTTATGGGATATATTTTCCTTTCGACGAATTTGGTCAATATTAAAAGCTACTCCGGCAAACCCCTTATATCCCTAATATCTATCGATAAAAAAGGGGTGATTAGGGGAGTAAGGGTGATTCATATAGACGACCCGATTTTTTTAATAGGCATCCCCGTTTCGAAACTTTACGATTTCACCGCCCAATATATAGGGAAAAATATCAGAAGCCATATATATATCGGCGGCAAAGGCAAAAACCACGTATCCGCCATAGCAAGCGCCAGCGTCACGACCGTAGCGATGGACCAAACGATTCTTATGGCGGCAAGAAGGTTTGCCGCTAAAGCCGGAATTATCAAAGCAATTCCGATAGTAAAATATGAATTAAAAAACAGCTATAAACCCGAAACATGGAACGAGCTAAGGCAAAATGGAAGTATTAAAAAATACGTAATTTCATGTTCGCAGATGGGAGTAAAAAACTGCAGAGGACCCTATGAAACATTATATTACGGCATATTAAGCGTTCCGGACATCGGAAAAAATATGCTCGGCAGTTATACGTACGGTTATCTTTCAAAAAGATGGAAAAAAAGAAACGAAGCATCTCTTTTCGTTATCGGCAACGGAATTACGTCTTTTTTGGGTTCGGGCTTCGTAAGAGGAGGCGTGTTCGAAAGATTTCATCTGGAACAGGGATATAGTTCTATAATATTCAGAGATTTTAACTTCAGCTATGTATCATCGCTTAAAATAAAAGGCGCTCCGCATTTCAAGGAGGGCGGTATATTTACGATTCCTCTTTCTAAATTTAATCCTATCCTTCCGTTCCATATAGTTTTTACTTTTCATAAGCATGTATCGCACGGGTCTATGCTAAAAAAAGAAAGTTTTGCGACTTTTTATTCGACCTATCATCTGCCTGGCAAATATTATATTTCGAGCTATCATTACGTTAAGAAACTTACGCCTTATGAAATTGCATGGATAAAATATATGCGTTACGTTATTCCGCTTGTCGTATTTCTGATTATTTTAACGGTTATTTTTATAATCAAAGATAAATTCATCGTAAAGAAAACGTCACCGAAAGGAAGGAAGGGAATAAAATGGCTTTATTATTCCGTAATGTTTTTATTCCTCTTATTAATCGGAATCATTAAGCCTTCCCAGCCTTCGATTACCCATTTATATACGATTTACGACAGCCTGTTCGTGAGTTATAATCCGACGCTTTTCCTGCTCGACCCGCTGATTTTCATTCTTTTCGTATTCATTTTTATAACGGCGATAGTATGGGGCAGGGGCGTTTTTTGCGGCTGGGTCTGCCCGTTCGGAATTATTCAGGAGTATATTTACAAAATAAAAAACCTGATTCTTCCCGAAAAGATTGCTAAAAAAATCTCTTTAGAATTCAGCAATAAATTTCATTTTAAGTTAGTTTATTTAAAATATGCTATATTTATAATATTAATGACAACGGCAATTATATCTATCGCATGGGGCGAAAGGCTCGCCGAGGTTGAACCGTTTAAAACGGTTTTTTATCTCCACTTCGAAAGACAGTGGTATTTCGTATCTTATGCCGTAATATTAATAGGCATATCCGCCCTTTCTTACAGGTTTTTCTGCAAATATATGTGCCCGGTCGGGGCTTCTTTCGGTTTGCTGTCGAAATTAAAAATTTTCAGCATAAAAAGATACGAAGAGTGCAAAAGCTGTAAAATATGCGCCCGTTCATGCACTATAAGGGCGATAGACGATAAAGGAAAAATCAACAGGTCGGAATGTTTTTACTGCTTGGAATGCCAGATAAATTATAACGACGAAAAAATCTGTCCCCATTTAATAAAACTTAAAAAATGAAATATAAAATTATTTTATTTTTATTAATTGCATCCGTTTTATATTACCCCTCTGCCGCCCTGCCTAAGACTATTTACGCGGGAGGAAGCGGAACGGAGTCCGCCGCTTCTATTCAGAAGGCGTTAAATTCTGCCGAACCCGGAGATACGGTTATAGTAAAAAAAGGCATTTATCAAGGCAACCTTTATATAAACAAGCCATTAACGGTTATAGGCTTAAACTATCCAACAATAGACTGTCTCTTAAAAGGCAGCGGGATAACGGTAAATGCCCCGCACGTAAAGATAAAAGGCTTCAAGATTATTAACGACGGCGATAACCTCGGCAGGATGGACGCGGGGATACTTTTAAGACAAAAAGCGAAGTTTGCCGTTATAGAAAATAACAGGATAATCAAATCCAATTCGAACGGGATTTATGTGGACGGGGCGTTCTTTGCGACGGTTAAAAATAATTTTATAACGTCTTCAAGGAAAATACAATACGGAAACAGGGGTTATGGAATTTATCTGTGGAACGCGCAATACGGCGTATTCGAAAAAAATTATATAACGCGCTTTATCGGCGGATTTTACGTGGTTTCTTCGCCGAATACTTATCTTTTAAAAAATATTATAATCCACGATTATTACGGAACGCATTATATGTATTCCAACAACGACATAGTCGCCGGAAACTTCGTTAAAGACACTATCGACGGCTTGGCGCTTATGTATTCGAAGCATATATTCGCCGCTCTAAATACCATAGTAAACGCGAAACATAAAGGTTTTTTGTTTAATCAGGTATTCTACGACACTATTGTCAACAACGTCGTAATCAACTGCCATAAAGGAATGGATTTATACGATGCGGTTTACAATAAAATTATACACAACCTGGTTATTCATAACAGGATAGGAATGCACATATGGGGCGGCTCTTTCCCTAATACCGTTTATGACAATTCCTTTATAAACAACGTATTTCAGATTAAATTTCTTGCTCATAACGACGTTTACTGGGATTATAATAAAAAAGGCAATTACTGGTCGGATTATAACGGCTTCAGTATGAAGAAAAACAACGTAGGGTCTCTGCCTTACAGGTCTAACTCTATTTCCAGCTATATATACTGGAAATTCCCGATAGCAAAACTACTGTTAAGCGGTTCTCCGGTTATCCAGACTCTTCAATTCATAGAAAACAGCTTCCCGATATTTACCATTCCTGGAATAGTCGATAAGTTTCCTTATCTAAAACCGACTTTCCCAAAAAAAATAATAAAAAATTCGACAAAGGACGGTTTCGTTTATGTTAAAACAGGATACGGCAATGAAAAATAACTTAAGTGAAGATGCATCCGAATCGCTTTCGGTCATAACGGCTAAGAATATCCGAAAAGACTACAGCCTTAAAGGCGGTTTTATTTTTAAAGCCTTGCGGGATATAAACCTTGCGGTAGATAAAGGCGAGGTTTTTACTATCGTTGGACACAACGGGGCGGGGAAATCTACTTTGATTAAAATAATTATGGGGCTTACGAACCCTACGGATGGAAATATATCGATTTTAAATACCGATACCACTTTTAACCTCCCGAAAAACGTTAAGGCAAAAATAGGCTACATACCCGAAACCGTAAATTTTTATGGCAACTTAACGGGAATGGAAACCATGAAATTTTTCGGGAAACTTAACAATGTTTATAACGAAAAATTTTTCTCCGGACTTTTAGAAAGCGTAGGAATACTTAAGGCGGCAGGTAAGAAAGTAATCGCCTATTCAAAGGGGATGCGGCAGAGACTTGCCTTTGCGGTATCGCAGATAAAAAACCCGGATATATTTATATTCGACGAACCTACCAGCGGAATGGACCCTTCGGGCATTAACGAGTTTGTTTTGCTCGTGAAATCTTTGCATAAAGAAGGAAAAACTATTATAATGACATCCCATATACTGCCGGAGGTAGAAGATATTTCCGACAGGATTTGCATTATGATGAACGGGGAAGTTACGGCGCTGGGCGGCATAAACGGCCTAATCGAAAAGGCTGAGCTTACGACGACCATAAATCTACGTTTTAAAGACCACCGAATTCCCGAAATAACTCCGTTCGAAAATATGAAAGCCGATTCGCTTTTAATTGATTATACCGTCGATGAAATAAATTCCGAAATTAATATCGGCTTCTTTGAAAAAAATAGGATAAAACTGCTGGATAAAATCATAAACGGATACGAAAACGTACTCGAAGATTTAAATATTAAAAAACCGGGGCTTTTTGAAATATATAAACATTTTTCGGTAAAGAGGGGGGTTAATGATTAATTCAAGCGTAATTCTGGCTATTTCAAAAAAAGAATTTATTAATAGAATTAAAAATATAAGCCTTTTTATTCTGATTTTTATTCTTGCCCTGCTATCTTTCGCGATATCCTATTTCGGAACGAGCCCCTTCGGTTTGACGGGCTTTCACGGGATACCGGTTACAATCGCTTCCCTTATGAGCCTTTCTATATATTTAATACCTTTAATAGCTTTTATTCTCGGTTACGATTCCATTACGGGAGAGGAAGAGGACGGGACCATGCCCCTTCTGTTATCGTCCTCGGCTACGCGTAACGAAATATATTTAGGAAAATTTATCGGACTGATATGCGTTATCTCTATTGCGATTTTTGCCGGTTACGGAATATCCGGAGCGGTAATCCTGTTAAAAGAAAATATTTCCGACCTTATAAGCTATTCCGTTTTTATCGTTTCGTCCATTTTACTGGGTATATCCTTTCTGTCCATTGCAATTTTGATTTCGAGCTTCACGAGGTCGAGAACGGCATCTATTACTATTTCGGTCTTCTTATGGTTTTTCTATATTTTTATATACGACTTATTATTAATCGGAATCCTTGTAGCCACGAAAGGAAAAGCCGTATTTATCAACAATACGGTTATAGGGTCGCTGTTGTTATTTAACCCTGCGGACGTTTACAGGCTTTTCACCATATCTTTTATCGGCGGCTTAAAAGGCTATTACGGGCTTACGAGCATTTTAACCGGAAAATTTATACTGAGCCATTTTCTTTTAATTTTTATATACGTTTTGTGGGTTTTTCTACCCGTCTTTCTGGGTATGTTTATTTTTGCGAAGAAAAGATATTAACAAAATAAAACAAATAAATTTAGGAGGAACAACCGTATGGCGGACTTGTTTAACAATATAGAAAATGTTTCGAAGAAAAAAGAACTCGCCGACATGATAGACGAAATAACTATGATGAAGGTCGCAATCGACGACATAAGAGGAGTTTACGACGTTAAGGACGAAGACCATCTCTTAAGAAAAATTAAAAGCGGGGAGCTCCGCGAACATCCCGCTTACGAGGGGTATCTTTCTATACTTCATATAAGAGATTATATAGACCATTACAGGCTCAAAATCCAGAAATTTATGGACGAACTATAAATTTATCATAATTCTACGAGGGATGCTTATGAAACATGAAAAAGATTTGCTTGAAAAAACAAAAATCGGGGAAGAATTCGCCGTTATGCTTGCAGGCGGTATAAATTCTAAGTTCGGCAATGTTCTGAAATCTTCGGCAGAAGTTAAAAGCGATGGATTACTGCTTCAATTTAAAGACGGTTCGCGGCTTGAATTGCATTATCCCAATAAAAAAGAGTACTCTTTTAATTTTTTAAGGGGCGATAAAACGTTTATCATAGACACCGCTCCTGTCCATAACGGACTCGAAACGTTTCCGAACCATATTCATAATTTTGAAGGAAAATTAACTAAAGACGAAATTACCGACATTAATAACGAACCCGTTAAGAACGTCGAAAACTTCTTGAGATTCTTCGGGTATCTGCAAGAAGAGAATCGTTAAATGAATAATAAAAAACATATAATTTTTTTTTATTCATTATTTTGCTTGCGGCAAAATGCGTCTCCGCCGAAACTATATATGTAGGCACGGGAAAGGCTTATGCAAATATCCAAAATGCGGTGAATTCGGCTGGAAAGGATGACGTAATAATAATAGAAAGAGGGGAATACAATGGCGATGTACTGATAAACAAGCCGTTAACCTTAATCGGAAACGGTTATCCGACGATAAACGGACTTTTTAACGGCAGTACGATAACGGTAAATGCCCCGCACGTAAAGATAAAAGGCTTCAAGATTGTTAACGACGGCGATAACCTCGGCAGGATGGACGCGGGGATACTTTTAAGACAAAAAGCGAAGTTTGCCGTTATAGAAAATAACCGGATAATCAAATCCAATTCGAACGGGATTTATGTGGACGGGGCATTTTTTGCGACGGTTAAAAATAATTTTATAACGTCTTCAAGAGGAATGCCCTCAAAAAATCAAGGTTACGGGATTTATTTATGGAACGCCGGATACGGAGTGTTCGAGAAAAATCGAATAAAATATTTCGTGGGCGGATTTTATGTTGTATCTTCTCCGAATTCGTATATTTTAAAAAATATAATAACGCACGTTTACTACGGAGCTCATTATATGTTTTCCTACCACGGCATCATTGCCGGAAACTTCGTAAAAGATACGGTTGACGGTCTGGCGCTTATGGATTCGAGATATATACTTGCCGCTTTAAACACGGTCGTAAACGCTAAGCATGAAGGTTTTTTGTTTACCAACGCATTTTATAATAGAATTATTAATAATGTAGTGATAAGATGCCATAAAGGAATGGATTTATACGATGCGGTTTACAATAAAATAGTTCATAATCTTGCTATAAATAATAAAATAGGAATGCACGTCTGGGGAGGGTCATTTCCAAATACCGTTTATGACAATTCCTTTATAAACAACGTATTTCAGATTAAATTTCTTGCTCATAACGACGTTTACTGGGATTATAATAAAAAAGGCAATTACTGGTCGGATTATAACGGCTTCAGTATGAAGAAAAACAACGTAGGGTCTCTGCCTTACAGGTCTAACTCTATTTCCAGCTATATATACTGGAAATTCCCGATAGCAAAACTACTGTTAAGCGGTTCTCCGGTTATCCAGACTCTTCAATTCATAGAAAACAGCTTCCCGATATTTACCATTCCTGGAATAGTCGATAAGTTTCCTTATCTAAAACCGACTTTCCCAAAAAAAATAATAAAAAATTCGACAAAG
>JAJYHI010000073.1 GCA_021784835.1 bacterium | reverse complement strand
CCGACGCATCCGGACCCATTTTAGAATTTGCGCCGTATTGATATTCCATTCCCGCCAAATCCGCATTTGCCGCGTTACCCATTCCGCGCTGTTTTATAAAATGGGACGTGGCTTGCCTCTGCGCCGCCACGGACTCGGCGTTGTATTCCATTAATCCGTCGAACTGGGACGGGTCGGTATAGGCGTTATTAGCCTGATTCTGCATCATATTTTGAGCCTGATTCTGCAATCCCTGCGCCCCTTTTTCCGTCGCTACGGTCTGGGCGGCGGTGTTAATGCCGCCGGATATAGCCCCTGTAACGCCGGCTACGGTTTCCGCTCCCACGAATGAAGACATAGTGGCAAGACCGTATGCTAGCATGGGAACGGTCATGGAAGCCGAACCTATCATTGCCGACCATTCGCGAAGATTACTGTAAATGTAGCCCATATCGTTTAAGTTGACGTTCCCGCCGGTTACGTTTAAAGGAAAAGCGTTGGTAGATATTAACCAAGCGGAAAGACCGTTTAATATAGACATTAAGGGAGCCCAGAACGTCAGCCACATAAGCATGGACATAATATAGCCGAACGCTTTTTTGGAAAAGCCCGGAATGAGCGTCATTAAAAATATTAAAGGGAAAGAACCGAATATGATGGCTTCCATTATGAAGTGCAAAATCGGCAAAAATATTCTTGCCATAAAAGCCGTCTGCGTCCAGACGGTTTGTTGCTGGTATTCCGTTTGCGCTACGCCGAACGAAAGATTGTTGTTCGGCACTCCGTATCTTGCCGAAAACTGCTGAAAAGCGGGAGAAAGCGAATTTGCGAGAGCCATTTGCGTAATTAACTGCTGGGAGTCAAGACCTGTATTCAGCAAAAAATCCGCCGCCGGACCTAAATTGTTTGTTACTTGAGCCAAAGTCAAGCCGTGCGCCTGCGTCTTTCCGTCAAGGGTTGCGGCGTAAGACTGGGCGACAGAACCGGTAGACGTGGTAGCGTTTACCATGCCGGTTATATAATTATAAGCCGTATTGCAATCCACGCCGTTGCCGCCCGGATAGCTTGTATTATAAATTTCGGCAAGGAAAGCATCGCTCGTTTGAGAACCCTGCTGTAACGTCTGCAAGATATTATCGGAATTGTATAAATCCAATATACTTGCGTGTCCCAATTGGACTGCGGGAAAGTAGCAATTTACGAGATAGCTGTTGATAGTGGCTTGGTCGTAGGGATTTACGAAGTTGACGTTTTGGAGCTGCTGGGTAGCTATAGAACCCCAGTTAAATCCCGTGTTATTGTAAGACATACTGGACGGAAAACCGCTCGAACCCATATATGCGTCGTAGAGGCTTGCAAGCCCGTCGCCTATGCTGTTTTCAAGATACATCGGCAGGGCTAAAGGCACGGGAACGTTTTTGACGGAAGTTTGATAGTTGTTTACGGGGTCGTAAACGATAACGGTATCTTGGGGCAAATAAAAGGACGACCAAACGACTCCCGCAACGGCAAGAGTGCCGATTAATTTTAGTCCTACCGAACCTCCCGTTACGTTTTCCCTGTGGGAGACAACTAAACCCACAACAAAAGATAAAATTATAACTAACTGGATCAATGTCAAATAATTTTTATTTAACATTATATAGCTTACGCCCATTATGACTTTCGTAAGCAAAGCTCCATTTCCGTAACTGGTAATTACAAGCGTCATATATTTTTCTCTTCCTTCATTTTTTTTGATTTTTCGACTCTTCTTTTTGCAATCATATCGAGTTTTTTATAAAAATTATCCAAAAAATTATGCAAATATAAAAATTTATTCGAACTGATACTCATGTATCCACATATAGAAAAACAAAGAAAAAATACAATTAAAAAAATTGACGATGATATATATGCAATTTTGTAATAAAATGATAAAAAATAATAATTTTTGATAATAATTAAATTAAATAGACCTTCAACAATAAACATAAAAGGTATATAAAATAGCATAATTGTATAATAAATTGATTTTAGTTCAATTTCATCGAAATTGTAGAAAAGCGTATAAATAATAATAGAAGTTGAAAAAACAATTGAGAAATAAAAAGCTAAGTATGATAAATCACTATTAATTATACGAGCAAAAGGGAAAAAACAAAAAATTAATAGCTCAAGCGCAAGCAAAAATTTATAAAATTTTTTGAATTTGATTTTTAAATTATTATTCATCGTAGTCCTAATTTTTTTTAGTATTAATTAGTAATATTATTATAACAAGTTAGGTATTGAGTCAAGAAAAAAATAAAATAAGAAGTCATTGAGTTTGATAAACTATTTTGCCTGTTTTATCATAATATACCATCGTGTTGTCCAAAAATTGCGCCCTTGCGAGCCCTTCTTCAAAGTCGTCTATCCAGTCAATATTTTTATTCTCAATTTTTGCGACTTCGTTCCCTGTTTTATCGATAAATGCGATATAATCATCATAATATACGCGCGCTATTCCCTCGTTGAAATCGCTAACCCAGTTTGCTTTTAATTCTATTGCAACTTTAAAATTTTTATCTAAGAAAAGCCACTCCGCGTATTCTTTTTTCTTTCCTTTTTTTATTTTTTTCTTTGCATAACCTGCTTTTTTAACTCGTGCAAGACCTTCATTGAATTGAAAAATATGCATTTTATCCTCCTATTTTTTTACTAAACACGTCGTAATAAGCTTTGTGTCTCATTTTGTTGACCATTTCAATCGTTTTTTTGTTTATTTTATATATCTTAAAGTAAACTTTCAAATAAGAAATAATAATATTTAACGTCATTTTCTTTCTAAATTCGTTGTTTTGTTTGAGTTCATATTGTTTTTTGAGATAAAAGTTCTTATATGTATTGTAAACAAAACGTTCAACTTTACTAAAACGCGAAGTTTCGATTAATTCTTTTTGTTTTTTTTTAGTAAAATGACAAATGCTTTTTCGAATAAAATCTGCATCTCGTGCAAGCTTCAAAATATCGTTTAAAGAAAATATTTTTATATTTTCGTCTAAATTTTTAAGTTTAAATTTTTTGATTATATAATTAATAACGACTTCGTTGTTCATATTCTACCTTATTTTTTATATGATTGTATTATTATTATATCTTATTAGATTATTAGTAAAATGTCAAGATTTTTTTTAAAATATATATTTATTAAGTTTTTTAAATAAAGCAAGCAAATTAGCAATATTTTTTAATAAATTTAAACAGAGTATATAAAACTTTGTTTTCTTTATTGTTTATTAAACTGAAATTAAAAGGAACTTTAATTTATTTTTTGAAATTTCAGCATAGCGTTTACGCTTCCTGCGAATATGCGACGCTTTCGTCTGCAAAATAGGATTATTTTTTTTAAACTAATTCAGCTATGCGAACAAAATGTGTATAATTAAAGAATAATCTATAAATTAACTTATGAAAAATTAAAATTAAGGAGGCAAGTCATGCAGGAATTAGACGAAACAATATGGACAAAGTATGAATTAGAAGAAAAAATTGCTAAAATTCTTAAAGATGTGGAGCCAAAAGATTATGCACCTCATTTTGGCAGATACGTTTATCTAACCGCTTATCAAATTGCAATAGAATTTTGCAAGAACTACAAAGAAGATTTTGACGATATTAAAAAAACGCTTGGCGGGAGTGGAACCGGCAGCAAGGGTGATTCGTTGCCCAGATATTTTTCTAATACACTATCAAGGTTTATAAAAGAAAAAAAAGTTAAACACATAGAAGCAACGCAATTATCTAAAGAATATATTTATGAAGTTAAATTTTCTGGGCATAATTGCGAAAATCAAGAGAAAGAAATCATATCCCCAATCCGGATTGGGGATATGATATATCATTATATAGATATAAAGAATAAATGACATTAAAGTTGCGGAGATAGTCAAAAATCTATCCAAAGGAAAAACTTTTTAAACGCTCTTGTTTTTGTTATTCGTAAAAATATTTTTTTTCAGTAGTAGCGGTGAAGCCGTGAGCGGAGCGAACAGTAGGCGGGTTTAGATTTTGGTTTTTAAAAATCTAAACCCGCTTCTCTTGTATTATACTTTATATATTATTTATATATTATACTTTATATATATCTTTATAGGCGTCCGCAAAGCCTTGTAAATATTGAGTTTGCGGTATGCAAATATACCTTTTATAATGCCAAACTATACCTTTTCTAATGCCAAAAATAAAAGAAATATACCTTTTATAATGCCAAACTATACCTTTTATAATGCCAAACTATACCTTTTCTAATGTAAAAAATTATAACGTTAGAATAACGTTATAATAAATTAATTATATTCCGTAATAATCCGACCATGCGCCACCGTCCAATGCCCTCTGCAGCCATTCAAAAATATCGACGCTCCAGTCCTTTTCTTTTAAATTCTCAAAATCAGTCTTTCTGACTATCCAGTCTTGCATTTTTTCAATTTCTTTATCGACGTCGAGTCCGTCGAATTCGGTTTCGTAAAAAACTATATCGCCGAATTCAATACCGTCAAACCTTAGGGTAGCTGGATTAAAAGTTATTTTTCTTTGCGATAATATTTTCTTTGCGATTCTTTTTATAAGAAATGACAGTTTCATGACTTTATTGCCGGATTTTATTATTTTATATTCTACAGAAATATCCGTATTTTTTAAATTAATTTTATCTAAAATAGATTGTCGGATTTTTGAAAATTGCATTTTTTCGATGTTTAATAGTTTTTTGAAATCGTCTATCGTAATTACATAAATAAAACTTTGATTTCTGCCTAAAACCGACACGAAAACTTCGTAAAGTTTCATATTGTATTTGCTCTTTAAATTTAGAATTTGGCTCAACGGGTATGTCGTAAATTTTTGTTTCAAATTTAATAAATATGGCGCAAGTTTTGGATTCAGATTTATTTCTACGAGCCCTCCTGAGCAACCGGCATCGGTGAACCAACTGTAAATTTTCCAATTTTTGTTATCTTTAAAAAATTCGATAGGTTTCTTGATAAAATCTTTCAATAAAAAATTGAGGTATGAATAGTTTTCGTTGCCCAGACCGATAATTTTTAAAAATTGAGGCGCAGGCATAATGAAGGGCTTTAATTCATCGTCATCCTTGTAAATTTGTCCTAATACGACGCTTAGGATTTTTATTTGAACCGCAGATAAATCGCACCGCGCAAATATTAAATCGTTATCTTTTTTAATTACGCTGTTATTTTTAAAAGCTTTGTAAGCATCTAACCCGTCATTAGTAATTACCGACATTTTTCACCTTAAAAATATTTATATTGTTTTTTTAAAAAATATGATATAATTAAAATCAAACTTGCATATCAATCAATTGCTTAATTATATAAGTGTTAGTATTACTATTATATCAAGATTAATTAATTATTTTTTATCATTTTCTTATAATTGTTGTCAATAGAAAAATATTAAAATAATTTTCGATTATATGAATATGCGGTAAGCGATAACATAAGATATGCTTAAATACAATCAAATGTAATTAAAGTCACCTAAATGGAATTCTACATTTAACTGTATTCGACTACATTTAACTACATTTAGCATATTTGTTTTTATATCTCCTATTATTTTCCTTATTTTTTCCGCTTTTTCCGCTAAATAAAAATCTTGACGCTCCCAAACTATCAAGTTATAATATATAACTATTAGTTATATTTATATAATTAATAGTTTAATTAATAACGTTTTATTATAATTTAAAGGGAGCAAATATGTCTCAGGAAAAAACCTTAGGTCGCATTCTTCAGGAAATCAGGCAGAGTAAGCATATCTCCATAGCTTCTATGTCCAATAAATTTAAAGTAGCCGCAGTCCATTTAAACTTGATAGAAGTCGATAAAAGGCTTCCCAGCATGGAGCTTTTAGACCAAATAATAGATATGTTTAAAGTGGACGGCAATACCAAAGACGAACTATACCTGCTACTTGCCAAAGCAAAACTTCAAGACAAAATACCGGACAGCGTCCTTAAAAAAATAGTTCTTAAAAAAGACAGCATGCCGGATAATTTCATAGCCCGCATTAAGAAAGATATTTCCGCCAAGAAAAGAACGGAAAAGATTAAACAGGCAATAGAAGGCTCAGATGTCCTTTCCAAAGAAGAAATAGTAAAACTTGCCGAAGAGTTTAAGCAACCGGTAGCCGAATACCTTACCCTTGCCGGCTATATGCCCGACGAAATACTTCGTCTTTTGGAATATAAAGACTTCGAGGAGCTCCTAAAAAGCATATCTGCGTTTAAGGATCCCGTGAGAATTCAAAAGGTAATTACAGGGCTTTTAGGCGTAGTAAAGGGCTTTACGGAGTAACGCAGTTTTATGTTATTTATTATGCTATAATAAATTGTATGGAAAAGACGTTAAATAAAAATCTCGAGATTGCAAAGACGATAATTAACGAAGAAGTCGAAAAAGCCGGATATAAGGTCGATAGGATTTTTTTATTCGGTTCGAGAGCAAGAGGAGATTATAAAGAAGGAAGCGACTGGGACTTTTTCGTATTAATCGATAAGGATATATTTAAAGAAGATTTAAAAATTATTTTGCGCAACATCCGCAGAAGAATGGCTATAAACAACATATCAAACGATATCGTCGTTAAATCAAAAGAAACGTATAAAAATCAAATAAACGATGCCGGCTTTTTATCCTATTACGTCAATAAAGAAGGCGTAAGTTTATGAAAGAATCCGTTATTGTTTTATTAAGAAAAGCGGAAAACGATTTGAAAGACGCCAATATATTGTATAACAGCAAAGAGGCGTCGGCGGAAGGAATTTGCTTTCACTGCCAGCAGGCGGTTGAAAAATTTTTAAAAGCTTATTTGGTCTATAACGATAAAGAAATTAACAAAACTCACGATATATCGCAATTATTAGGGTCCTGCAAAAAGATAGACGATGATTTTATCGAGCTTGAAAAACTAAATATAGACGATATGACGAACTATGCCGTTATCGTAAGGTATGACGACATTATAGAGCCAAGTTTGGAAGATGCCAAAGAAGCTATCGCAATAGCCGAAAAAGTAAAATTATTTACTTTAAAAAAAATAAATATAAAATAGGCAAAAAAAATAATTACATATAGGTTTTACGGCGTGATTGTCTCAAATTTGTCCCATAGGCGATTTTATGTTAATAATTTATTAATAAAATTAATATGTTATTAAATACGTTGTCTGCCTTTTAATCAGGTGGTCGTGGGTTCGACTCCCGCGCGGCTCACCACTCTAAAATCGGCAATATCAAGCCTTAAATAGCCATTCTTACGCATATCATACCTTGACATAATTTCTTAATTTTTAATAGAATTTACGTAAATTTGATAAATTTTAGATACAGTATCGATATAATGAATTAAGCCTTATAAGTATTATCAATGTTATGTTTAGATACATTCTGATAAAAAGTAGATATTATATGCAGAATTTAAAAATAAGCATCAATACTTCAACTAATATTATTCAAAATATTGAAAAAAGGTGTTATATCGATGTTTATTTTGGAATTGAGTATGTCAAACTAATACTAAAAAGATAAATACTTTTCCCCTAAACTTGATTATCTTTCCGTATGGTGCTATATTTTATTATTATAGGTTATTAATTTTTAAAAGGTATTAAAATTATGTTAAACGTAAAAGAAAAGTCTGCCGTAAATAATCTTTCCGGTCTATACGATACCGATTATTACACTTGGGCTATGACCAACGCGGAACTCCTTAAAGAAGGCAAATTAAACGAAATAGATTATATTAACTTAGCGGAAGAGGTA
This sequence comes from bacterium, assembly GCA_021784835.1. Next base: position 3,172 of record JAJYHI010000073.1, on the reverse strand, counting down.
AAAGACTTGGGGAAATCGGAATATTATAAGTTAGAAAGCTATCTTGCAAATCTTCTTTCTCATATATATAAATGGGATAATCAACCGGATTTAAGAACTAAGAGTTGGATAAATACTATAGCAAATTCTATATTTAATATAAAAAAGGTTTTAAAACAAAATCCAGGATTAAAACAAGAAAAAATCTTCAATAAGGCCTTTAATAATGCGTGGGAAGAAGCAAGATATATAATATTTTCCGATACTGATATAAAACTTAGTTTAATTCCCGAAGAATGTCCTTATTCCTTTAAAGAAACCGTCGTAAAAGCTTCCGAGATAACTGAAATTTCCAATAAAGATATATTTTTCTTTAACAACTTGTAAAAAATCCTTTCATATTTGCGTTTTAAGGCTCGGAAATAAGCTGTTATAACGAGGCGGGATAATTTGTTTGCCTTTTTACTAAAAAAAATTTAAAAAATTAGTCGTAAACCTTTACAAAGATGATAACCGAACAAATTGATTTAATATCAATTAAAGAAGCGAGTGAATGGGCGAGCCGATTTTTAAAAAGGCAAATTGATACATCTAACATCTCTTATCTTGTTCAATATGGAAAGATAAGGAAGTATGGCGACAACGGCTCGACGTTAATTAGAATAGGTGATTTAAAAAATTATTATAGTTCTTTAAACGGAACACGGGAGTTAAGCTGGAAAAATCAGCTGGGGCATGATTTAAACTGGCATCTTTCTTTTGACAATTTAAGGGAGAAGGATACTACGAAACATGTACATAGGTTGCATCCTTATAAGGGAAAGTTCATTCCTCAGCTTGTGGAATATTTTTTAGACTCAAAAACAGATGATTTTAAAAAAGATATTTACTTCAGGAAAGAGGATATTATTCTCGACCCTTTCTGCGGAAGCGGAACCACTCTTGTCCAATCTAACGAATTAGGAATGCACGCCGTTGGCATTGATGTTTCAAGTTTTAATGCGCTTATCTCCAATATTAAAATCAATAATTATGACCTTGCCGCCTTAACACATGAAACGCAAAAGATAACCGATGAACTGACCGAATTTGTTTCCAATTCGAATATAATAAGATTCGAAAGCAGGCTTGCCAAGGAATTGGTTGCTTTTAACAATAAATATTTCCCTTCCCCCGAATACAGGTATAAAATTGAAAACGGAAAAATAAACGGGGCAAAGTATGGAGCAGAAAAAGAAAAGGAATTTTTACCTATTTACAATAAGCTTCTGGTCGAATATGATATTAAATTATTCCAGAAAAAGAACGGGAATTTTCTTGATAAATGGTATTTGTCCAATGTTCGTTCAGAAATTGATTTTGTATTTAACCTTATAAAAAAAATAAAAGATAGAAGTATTAAGAATGTTGTTGCCGTTATTTTAAGCAGGACTATACGGTCATGCAGGGCAACCACACATTCCGATTTGGCAACTTTGATAGACCCAGTTACGACTGTTTATTATTGCGTAAAACATGGAAAAATTTGCAAGCCGTTGTTTTCAATTCTTAGTTGGTGGCAATGTTATAGTAAAGATACCATATCAAGATTAAGCCAATTTAATAAACTGCGGACGAATACATCTCAAATCTGTTTAATAGGAGATTCGAGAACTATTAATATTCCGCAGGCTCTGAAGAAATATAATCCTAATTTAGCAAATCAGGTCAAATGCAATAAGATAGCCGGTATTTTTTCCAGTCCTCCATATGTTGGACTTATTGATTATCATGAGCAACATGCTTATGCATACGACCTTTTTGGCTTTTCCCGGAAAGACGATTTAGAAATAGGTCCTATGCACAAGGGTTCTGGCAGAGAGGCACGTTTAGATTATATTAAGGGCGTGGCAGGAGTTTTAAATAATTGCAAGAAATATTTAGCTGAAGACTATAACGTTTTTCTTGTTGCAAACGACAAATATAATTTATATCCCGATATCGCCAAGGAAGCTGGCATGCAAATAGTTAATAAGTTCAAACGGCCTGTTCTCAACAGAACCGAAAGAGATAAAAGTGCTTATTCGGAAATAATTTTTCATATGAAAGGAGATTAGGCTATGGCCTTATCAGAGGCGCAAAAAAATAAGATTAAAGCTCTCTTAACCGAGAAAATCGAAAGTAAACTTAAGGAGTATGGACGGGAAACGACATCGATGCCCTTCTTAGCAAGACTTATCCAGGATAACGAGAAAATAGCCGCCTATTCTTTTATTCATTCTTTAGCTACTTCCTTAGGTATGTCAATTTATGAGGACGTGTCGGTTATAATTGCATCCGAAAATTCACAGGAAGCTTTCCGCAACTATGGCGTAGGAGGGGCAATATCTCCTTCTCAGAAAGCTGTTATTTCTAAAATTATTAATGGACTTAGGGAGGGCAAGAGAAAATCAGATATCCAGCAAGAGGCTAAAGAGGTTCTATCCGCTTCTTCTTTTGGAGGTGAATTTCAAAAATCAGGAAATATTGCCGATTTTTATATGAAACGAGATAATAAAGAATCTTTTTTCGAGATTAAAACCGTTAAACCAAATATAGATGTTTTTGAAAGTAGCAAGACAAAATTATTAGAATGGATTGCTCGAAGAAGATCTTCCGTAAAAGTATTTTTGGCTTTTCCATATAATCCATATCACCCTAAACCTTATTCACGTTTTACGGAAGTTGGGATGATGGACCATCCCAATGATTTTTTAGTAGGCGATGAATATTGGAATTTTATCGGCGGGAAAAATACTTTTCCGCAATTATTAGATGAGTTTGATAAAGTTGGAAAAGAATTTAAAGAAAAATTGAGCCAGAAGTTTAAAAAAATAGCGGAAGAAAAAATTGATACTTACTAATGTATTTTTCCAAAAAGATATTTATTTATTCTTAAAAATATTACAGAAATTAAAACTAAAGTTCATGGGTTATCCAATAAAATCCTAAAAAGTATTATCTATAAAACCGTTTAAAATATAATCCCTGGAATTAATAATAATTGAATAATAATCCATGAAAAACGTCTGTTGTCAAACGCCTGTTTATAATGAACCAATAAATCAAGACAGTAATTTTAAAATCTTACTTCCCTAAATATGAAAATCTGTTAAAATTTTAATATCCGCTGTCGGTTATTAAAAAACTAAAACAATTTAATATTAAAAAGGGG
>JAJYHI010000077.1 GCA_021784835.1 bacterium | reverse complement strand
TTCCGAAGTTATTGCAAATTCAAATAAAAATCACGAACACAATATGTGCAACCCTGTAGGCGCTTTAGCCGGCAAAAACGTAGATACGGTCGTTTGTTTCGGCATAGGGGAAGGAGCTATAAGAAATCTGGAAAGAAACGGCATTAAGGTTTATAAAACCGATAAAAGTTTAATTTCGGATATTCTTACGGACAGCAAGGAAAATAATTTTTCGACTTTCGAATCCGGACATACCTGCTCTTCGCACGAACATCACCATAATGCAGGCTGTTCCCATTAAAGCAAAATTTATTCCGTTATATATGTTTCACGTGAAACATATATAACGGAATATCTAATTATGAAACTTTTAAAACTTTAGCGCCTTCAATTTTTTTATTTTTGACTTCGTATAAAGCGGTATTTGCTTCTTTTAAATCATAAATTTGAAATTCAGGTTTTATATTAAACCTTGCGGCAATTTCCAAGACTTCTTTAATATCTGCAAACGCAACGTTGGCAACCGATTTTATTTCCTTTTCCATCCATAAATCACGCGCATAATCGATATTTAATATATAATCTTTGTCTGAATCTTCTTTTCTTATATTATTTATAACAAGTCGACCGCCTGGTTTTATATTTTTCATAATTTCTATTACCGGCATCCAGACCGGAGTGGTATCTATAACCGCATGTAATTTTTCCGGCGGAATATCTTTAATATCTCCGCTCCAGTATGAGCCTAACCGTAAGGCAAGTTTTCTTTCGTTTTCGGATCTTGCAAAAACAAAAAATTTAGAATCCGGAAAAATGGCTTTGGCTATCTTAAGGACTAAATGATTGGAAGCTCCGAATCCGAGAAAACCTAAATTCATTCCGTTTTTAATTCCCGAAAGTTTTAAAGCCCTATACCCTACGGCGCCTGCGCATAAAAGCGGAGCAACCTCTTCATCCGTAAAACTTTCCGGTATAATTGCGGCATAGTTCTCGTTTATCTTAGTATATTCCGCATAACCGCCGTTCACGTCTTTACCTGTAGCGACAAAATTGACGCATAAGTTTTCAAACCCGCTTTTACAATATTCGCATTTTCCGCAAGCAGAATTAATCCAGCCTATCCCAACCCTGTCTCCTATCCTAAGTTTATTTACTTCGCTGCCGGTCTCAATTACTCTGCCGACTATCTGATGTCCGGGAATAACAGGAAGATTAATAGGTTGTATTCTTCCTTCTATTTCGTCTAATTCGGTATGGCAGACCGCGCAGGCATTAATCTTAACTAAAACTTCATTTTTATTAATTTTAGGAATTTCTGTTTCTGCCGCAATTAGAGGCGTTTTATTTATTTTTAAATCCGATATTTTTGTTAACATCATCGATTTCATAGTAGTATTTACCTCATTTATCTATAAGCTTGAGTTAATCTTAAATCCATTACTTTTTTATCATCCTCTTTAATTTTTAAGACTAATTCATATTCTTTATCTTTAATATTAATTATTTTATAAAATTTTTTTGCGGCAGTAACGCTTTCCATAACTCCTCCTTTTCGCATATATTATGTGATATTCTATATATAATTAAATATCACATAATTTTAGTTTGTCAATTAACATACATAATTAATATGAGCCATATGGAATTTTGACATTTATTTTTATTTTTTGCTTTTTACGTTTGACTTTAATATTTATAGTCGTATACTTTAAGTAAAGGTTTATGTTTTTTTAAATTCGGTGAATATGCCATGAAAAATAATGATTCGCAACCGATAACAAAAGAGATTTTAATTCATATAAACGGTAAAAATATATACGGTAATTTAAAAATTCCCAAAAAAGCCGAGGGGTTGGTTATTTTTGCCCACGGGAGCGGGAGCGGCAGGTTCAGCACGAGGAATAATTATGTGGCAGGCATTTTAAACAAAAATAATCTCGGCACGCTCCTCTTTGACCTTCTTACCGCAGAAGAGGAAAAAATCGATAATTATACGGCGGAATACAGGTTCAATATAGAACTTCTTGCAAATAGGCTTATCGACGTTACGGATTGGCTGGTTAAAGAACCGTCCTTAAAGGGTCTAAAATTAGGTTATTTCGGGGCAAGCACCGGAGCCGCGGCGGCTCTAATCGCAGCTGCAAAAAGACCAAGCATTATTTATGCCGTCGTTTCAAGGGGCGGCCGTCCAGACCTTGCCATGGAGAGTTTACCTGAGGTTAAGGCGCCGACGCTGTTAATAGTCGGAGGGAACGACTTTGAGGTTATCGAATTAAATAGAACCGCTTATAAAAATATTCCGGCAAAAAAGAAACTTGAAATTATACCGGGAGCTACTCATCTTTTTGAAGAACCGGGGGCGCTGGAAGAAGTTGCCCGCCTTAGCGCAGAATGGTTCTTAAAATACTTATAATCTTAATATATAGGAATATAAATTTTTTTAATAATTTCGTCATATTCTTTTTTAATATCGCTGTAAACCGTAATGCCGCCGCCGCTTCTGTAAAAATATTCTCCCGCCGTTTTTTCTATAAATCTTATCATAACAGAACTTTTAAAGGTTTCCCCGTCGTATATGCCGAATACTCCTGTATAGTAGCCCCTTTCTTCCGGTTCGGTTTCCTTTATAATTTCCAAAGTTTTTCTTTTAGGCGCCCCGCAAATGGAACCTGCAGGAAGCATGCCGCAAAGAATGTCCCCGAACCGCCTATTTAATTCAGGTTTAATTTTGCCTTCAATCTCGGAGGTCATCTGCAATAATTCTCCAAAATTTGTTTTAACCGTTTCTATAAAACAAAACCTGTTGACTTTTACGTCTTTGCATACGATATTCAAATCGTTTCTTAAAAGGTCAACGACCGTTAAATGTTCTGCCCTTTCCTTTTTATCGTTTACAAGAATTTCTTTTGCGTTAGGAATACCGGCGTCTATCGTTCCTTTAATAGGATAAGTAAAAATCTTTCCGCCGGATATGTTGATAAAAGTTTCGGGGGAAAATAAAACAAATTCTTGAAACGCATTCTTAAAATACAGCTTATATTTAGACCTGCTCTTATGAAATATTTCCTGCAAACCAAGATTAATCTTTACTGGGCTTTTAAAGGTTAAATTTACGAGATACGAATTGCCGGCCTTCTCATGTTTAATAACATTATTGAAAGCTTTTTTATAAATTTCGAACGGGACCGGATTTTTTTTAATTCTGAATTCATTTTTATCAAATATATTATCTGCATATCCCGTATAATTGTCTGCGCCGTCTATAAAATATTTTATATCGGGGTCTTTCGTCTCCGCTAATTCCATAATAACGGGAAACTTCATCTCGAAATCTACGATAAAAAGAAACTTGATTCCGTTTCTCCCGTAATAATTCATTTTTTCTATGAAATTAGAATCTAAAATCATATTGCGTTAAGATTTGGCAAATCGCGTTTTATAGCGAACAAATTAAAATACTACGTTGCGAATATCGATAGTAATATCTTCCGGTTCGAGCATTGCGTTTATTAGGGATATTTTTTGAAAACGGCTCAGGTCGTAGGTAGAAACCTTTTTTTCTATTATCTCGCCGTTTTCTAAAAGATGGCGTCTTTTCACTCCGTTTAAAAGGTAAGTATCCGGCGTAATCCATTTTTCTCCGTCAAACAAAATTATATTAGAAAAAGAGGTATCGGTTAACAGGCCGTTTTTTATAAAAAGAACGTCGGAGAAAGCGTCGATTCCCGTTAAGAATGAATTTATTAGCGTTCTGTCTTGATATTTGAACTCATAATTAAACGTCTTATACTCTGGAAGAAAAACCTTGTAATCTAAATCGACAACCTTTAATCCTTTGATCGTTCTTTTAATATAAGGGGTAATTTCGATATTTTCGATACGGTCGGAATAGGTCAGCCGGCATTTATAAATGCCGGGGTTATATTTGCCGGCTTCAGGCAAAGAAGAATTGAGGTCTATTGCGGGATTAAAACCGAAAAAATGATTTATAGTATCATTAATTCTCTTATTGTGTCCGCCTATAAGTTCATAATGCCCGTCGGCTAATTTAATCGTATCGATGAAACGAAGCATAATACAATACATTAATAAAATTTTACTAATACGGTTTCGAGTAAAAAATCCGGTAAAAAACTATTATACTATAAAAATTAATTTTTTACTTAGGCTTTCAGGCTGTTACCCGCCGCTTGAAAAAGCGTCAAATTATGGTAGTATTAAAATTAAGATAGAGAATATATAATTTTAATAAAGAACTCAAAATTGGAAAATCAAAAAAATATCGCAGGAGCCGGACCAGCCGGTTTAACGGCGGCAATAGTTCTGGCAAAACATGGATATAAGCCTACGGTTTATGAAATGTCGCCGGATGTCGGACATAGGATGAACGGCGATTTTCAAGGCTTGGAAAATTGGAGCGGAGATAAAGACATAGTTGCGCTTCTTAGGGAATTAGGAATAGATATTAATTTTTTATGTATTCCTTATTATGAAGGCGATATATACGCTCCAAAAATGGCTCCGCTTAAAATAAAGTCCGAAAGGCCTGTTTTTTATCTTGTACAAAGAGGCGGCGGCGCCGATTCTTTTGATGCGGGACTCAAGAAGCAAGCCGTTTGTCTGGGAGTCGAAATAGTTTTTAACCGCCGCATCGAATCTTTCGAAGAAAAAACTATAATAGCCGAAGGTCCAAAGCGGGCGGATTTTATAGCGGCGGGCATAACATTCCATACCGAAACGAATGACTGCGCGGCCGTGATTTTTAACGATGAAATCGCGCCTAAGGGCTATGCATATCTCCTTATAAATAAAGGTTTCGGCACAATGGCTTCGGTTATTTATAAAGATTTTAAAAATACAAAAAAATATTTTAAAAATTTGCTTAATTTTTTCCAAAACGAAAAATATATCGATATTCAAAACGAAAAAAGATTCGGCGGATTCGGAAATTTTTTCATTAGAAATACCAACGCATTCGATAAAAAAATATATATAGGCGAATCGGCCGGATTTCAAGATTACCTCTGGGGGTTCGGGTTAAGATATTCGGTTTTATCAGGATATCTGGCCGCTATGAGTATAATAAGAGGCTCGGATTATGATTCCCTCTGGAAAAAAGAGATTAAACCGATGCTGGAAACATCGCTCGTAAACAGGTATCTGATAGAAAAATTCGGAAACTTCGGGTATAGATACTTAGCAAAAAAATTTGCCGAGGGCGACCCGTGTAATTTTCTTAATCGAAATTATAAGCCGTCTTTCTTGAAAAGCTTAATTTTACCTATTGCAAAAAGCAGGCATAAAATCTATGAAAATATATAATTTTCCGGTAAAAACCGGCAAAAGAAGCGAATTATTAGACATTACGAAAATCGTTGAAGATTTTATTTTTAAATCCGGCAGCGACGACGGACTTTGCCTGGTCTATTCGCCTCACACTACAACCGCCGTTATTATCAACGAAGCATACGACCCCGACGTCGCTTTCGATATAAACCGTTTTTTAGATAATCTGGCGCCTAAAAACAATAATTACCGCCACGCCGAAGGAAATTCCGACGCGCATATAAAAGCGGCGATAATAGGCAATTCAAGGATATTGTCTTATTCCGGCAATAAGCTGAATCTCGGAAGATGGGAAGGAATTTTCCTTTGCGAATTTGACGGGCCAAGGCAGAGAAATATTAACTTAATTTTAATTTAAAAATAATTAAATGATAAAACAACCCATAAAAAGGTTTATTATGGAATGATAATATATATCTTATAAAATACTTCAAAACAAACATTAAACTCAAAATAACTTCTTAACCGTTTTTTTAATAAATGGAAGAAAGGTTAGGGAGTATTGTGCTGTCCAAATCTTCTCAAAATGAAGAATTGTTAAAAGAATGTTTTTTAATCTCAAAAATTACCTAAAGAATTTAAATAAATTAAATTAGAAAACTAATCTTAATGCATTTTACATCTATACCGATATTTGACTTAATAGCCGGCATTTTTGTCGTTCTCTTCGCATTCTTCGTCAGGGCGACGATAGGTTTCGGCTCAGGTTTAATATCGGTTTCGTTTTTAACTATACTGCTTCCCATAAGAATTACAGTTCCCGCCGTTTTTATACTTGATTTTATCGGAAGCATAATTCTGGGCGCATACGACCTTAAAGAAGTAAAATGGAACGACCTTTCGTATTTACTTCCTTCAACCGTTTTAGGGCTTTTGCTTGGAGCTTACGTATTAAAATATGCAGACCCGCAAAAACTAACAATTTTTCTCGGCATTTTTATTATAATGTATATAATATATGCTTTAAAAGTAAAACAGGACAAAATGCCTTACGTTAAAAACGCTATAGGGGCGCCTTTGGGTTTTTTAGGAGGTTTTATAGGCAGTTTATACGGCGGCGGCGGTCCGCCTATCGTCGCCTACCTTCAGATGAAACACCACGACAAACGAACGTTTAGGGCAACTTTTCAGATAGTCGCAATTACGGACAGCATAGTAAGGGCGGCTATTTATTTATCGTTCGGACTTATAACCATAAAAGTCTTAAAATTTTCCGGCTTATTAATGCCTTCTTTGCTTATCGGTTTATTTTTCGGAAATAAGATGCATTTTAAAATAAATCAAAAAACTTTTTACTATTCGGTATTGATAATTTTATCTTTAGCCGCTATAGGTTTAATAATACATTCACTTTAATTTTTTAATTCATCTTTATCTAACTTTTATAAATCGCTCCGTAATAAATTTCTTCTACGATATTGTTAATAGAAGTTCCTATTATCTTTTGAAAAAAAGGCTTTTTTATCCCCAATCTGACGGCTTTATCGGGGTCGGCATTAACGGTTTTGCATAACTCTTCAAGCGCATCGTCAAATCCCGACACCTTATCTATTAATTTTAACGCTATAGATTTTTTTGAAGAAAATAGTTCTCCCGTCGCTATTTTAAGGACTTCATCTTTTGGAATCTCCCTTCCCTCCGAAACTATTTCAATAAAACGATCGTAAATTTCGGCCTGAAGTTCGCTTATGCTTTCCCTTTCCTCTTCCGTATAATTTCTGGTAAAAAGCCACATATCTTTACGGCTGCCTTTTTTAACGACTTCATAGCCTATTCCTATTTTTTCTAATATTTCTTTAAGCACCGGTTTAACGCTTATAACGCCTATTGAGCCGATTAGCGCAGTTGACGGAGCATACAATTTTTCCAATCCGCATGCTATCATATAACCGCCCGAAGCCGCAACCTCGAGATATCCGTATATTACCTTGCCTTTATCTCTGAGCCTTTTTATTGCTAAAAACAGCAGTTCAGAGTGAATAGCGCTGCCTCCCGGACTGTCTATAACGAACATAACTCCTTTTACGGATTTCATTTTTTCAAGTTTTTTCAAAAGTTTAATATAAGGCAAAACGCTTTGCGCGGTTATAGCGCCGGAAAAACGAACTATCGCCGCTTTATTCCTGTTAAATATCGACATAATGTTATTCGCTCCAATTTTCAAAATTTTTTTCATTATATTACAGATTTTGTATATAAGCAACAATGCACGGTTTCACAAAATAATTTAACATTTAAATCAAAGTGGAATATAATAAATAAAGGCGGATAATTATGAAAGAATTTTATTCTATCGCTATTTCAACGGTATATATAGTGCATTTGCTTTACGCGCTTATAATTGTAATCGGGTTTTTTCTTATAATTGCGGGTTTTTTTGCGCGTTGGAAATGGGTAAGAAATTTTACTTTCAGGTTAATTCATCTTTCAATGATTGGAATTGTGGCTTTTGAATCCGTCTTTAATATCGAATGTCCGCTGACTTGGCTTGAATATAAGCTTATGTCTTTAGACCATATGCGGCATAGTTCTATGCCGTTTATTGCCGGAATGGTTAATAAAGTTTTATATTATAATTTTCCTATATGGATGTTTAATGCGATATATATAGCGCTCGGCATAACCGTTTTTATCGTTTGGTTTACGATACCTCCGGTTCGACAAAAAAAATAAAATTTTTTTTATTTAATGAGTTTTCCCTTCATCTCTTCTACATCTCTTGCTGCCACCTTCCACCACCAGTTAAAAACCGCAATTTTATCGTTTAATTCTTTTACTTTATTTTCAATATAAGTTCCTTTTCCGGAATTTTCAAAAAGTTTTTTTACTTCTCCGTCATAACCGTATATTTCTTCAAGATATTCTTTAATATTGTCTATTTCTATCAGTAAACTCTGTATAGTATCTTGAAATTCTTCGTTCATTTTTTTGCTCTGCATAATTGCACCTCCATTAATTTAGCTAAATCATTCCTTATGCTTTATTGACGCTTTATATGTAAATAAAAGTATTTTTATTTACAACTGCGGCCAAGCCGTAAAAATCTGACCGCTGTCAACATACAAATATATAAAAATGCCGACCGTTATCAAAACAGATGAGAAAAAAACTATTTTGCTAAAATTAAAAGAGCCTGCCGAAGTCTCGCAATCACAGGTTTCACCGTTAGCGCTTTCTTCGATATCCGACGCTTTTTTTCCTTGAAAAGATATTTTCGGCATTACATAAATAAATAAAAACGATAAAAGAATGCCTATAATATTTAATAACAAAAAGTAGTTTCTATAAGGCGCAATTGCACCAAGAAAAGATGCGGTAGATCCCAATACCCCGCCGGTGCTTGCGCCGACTCCAAGTATGCTGAAAACTAACGGTCCCCAACAGCAAACTCCGCCTAAAATTGCAAAAATTCCGGCTGAAAAAGATGTTGCGCTTGAACTTACTCCGTTAATTGAATTTGATAATTTTTTTGTTTTCACGATATCCTCCTGCAATAGCAAGTTAATCAATGTATTACGCTTAAACTAATGCTAATATTTATTTTATATAGCGCGCGCTGTAATGAAACATAGCGTTCGATGCGCCGTCTATCGCTTTTATAAATATTTTTGGGGATATGTTTCCTTTAAACTTTACTATAGCCTCTTGATTTTGCATATCAATCTTTACGTTATCGACTCCTTTAATCTTGTATAACGCGTTTTGAATATTCGTTAAGCAAAAAGTGTCGCCGCAGACAAGCCCGTAAACCTTAAATCTGTCGGTATGAACAATATTTGAACTATTAAAATCCGTAAGATTTAAGTTCTTTGAATCGTAATTCTTTTGATAAACAAATGCAGATGCCGTTAATATTAATGCTGTAAAAATCAAAATTGCTAAAATACCTCCGGTAAATTTTTTCTTATTTAAATAGTTTTTCATAAAAAAACCTCCATTTTTAATTTATTAAATTTTAAAATTTTTATACATCGCCGACTATTTATATTTTACACCTTATACTTAGGTATAATGTCAAGTTTTTTTTGCAGGCGCCTTGGGATTTTTTATAGAAGAAATATTTGAAGAGTTTAGTTTAATTACTATGTATTTTTTAGAGATAGTATTCAACAGCATTCTACAGAAGATGAACCGCCGCAATCGCATGAAGGCTCGCCTCCGGTGAGCATTCCGTTTATTATGCCGCTTGCGCATCCGACGCCCGAATTTACGCTGATAGCCCCGTATTTGCAGTTAAGGGCGCAGGCGCCGCATTCCATACATAAGTCCTTATCGGCAACGCCGATTTTTTTATTTTTTAGTCGAAATACTCCGTGGGGACATACGTCGATGCATACAAAACAGTTGGTGCATTTTTCGGCAAAAAATTTAAGGCTCGATACATTCTTGAGATATTTCATATAATCGCCAATTTATGAAGTTTATAAATTATCAACAAAACAATAGATATAACAGTAGATATTAAATAAACCGGCAGGGCTGTTTTCAATTCCTTTTTTACTCCGGACATATTTGTAAATGTCGTAGAACCCGTAAATTGCAATGCTAAATACGAGCTTGCCATGGGAAAGAAAAGAATCGCCGAGCTAAAAATTAAAATATTTTTTAGCTCTGGCGAATTAAACAGGAAAATTACAAACACCGTTAATAACATTCCGCTTATCCAGCCTTTTAAGGCAAATGAACGAAAAGGTATAAAAGGAAGAAATACCGGGGTTATAAACGAACCGGATATTATGCTTGCAAGTCCAAGTAATAGAAAAGGCTCTCCGTAAACCCATGCGCTTTTAAATAAAATGCCCGTCGGCTGAATACCGAAAAATAAAAGTATAATAGCTGCAAAAATAATAAATTTATTGATTGCCGGAATAATTTCTCTCGGCGTAAGAATAAGCCTGTCGAGCATAGAAAATTTAATTTCCCTCATTTCCTGAGTTTTTCTTCTGCCGGAATTTAAATAAGCTTTAATGTCTTTTGCATACACGGGACCGAAATAAACTTTAAACCCCGTCCGTTTAAAAACGGAATCGGCATTAACGCCGACCGCTCCAAGCTGGGGAAGTATTATCCGCCGGTGATTTAAAAAATTTCCGAGTTTAACCCCGCCTATCCGCTTTACAAGCTCTTCCGTGCCGAATGTTCCTTTTCCGGCGGCGCACCATACGTTTATGCCTTTAGTATCGAGTACTAATATCCATGCGTTTAAACCCTTCAGCGCTTTTCTGAGAATATCGAAACTTAATTTATAATTTGCGCTTGCAAATACCTCGGAATTCGCGTCCGGTTCGCCGACAGCATACATCCCCGGTTTAATCCTATATTTCATCCTGAACGAATTGCTTATCCTGCATTTTACGGAGCCTGAATAATCAGACAGCGACCATTCCGAAGAAACCCTGTTAACCTTTTCAAACTGGCTTGGCTTTTTACAAAACTCTAAAATATTTATATTTTCATCAATCATATTTATAAAATTATTCTTTTTTAAATTTAATTTTTATGTTTCACGTGAAACATAAATCTTTTACTTTAATTTCAATATCATACATAACATATACTCTATTTAAGGATTAAAATAATTATCGTAAAAATCTATTGGTTAAAATACGACGGAATAAAGAGCATCCAAAGTTTTTTGATTATTAATTTCGCCTGAATATTGCGGTATCGTGAAAAGAGGAATGCCGAATTTTTGCTTTATCGATTCAAGATAAGTTTCCTGCATTTTCTTCCTGCCGTTAAAAAAGCTGTCATTAAAATTTTCGCCGAGAATATAATTAACGATAAGAAAGGATGTATTAATTCCCGCCGCTTTTAAATCGTCGTATGCCCTTTTGGCTTCTTCGATAGGGCTGTATTCGGGATAAAGGCAGAGCGAAA
>JAJYHI010000031.1 GCA_021784835.1 bacterium | reverse complement strand
TTACCCCGCCGATTAGCTCTATTTTCCCCTCTAAAATAGAACTTGAAACGCCGCCTTTCGGGTCTGACGCTCCGTAAACTACTTTGCCGATTCTCGATAAAAGAATAGCGCCGCAGCACATTATGCACGGCTCAAGAGTAACGTAAAGCGAACATTCGTCTAAACGCCAGTTGCGAAGTTTTTTTTGCGCCGCTAAAATAGCATTTATTTCGGCGTGCATAATACAGGAAATATTGCTTTCGACCGTGTTAAAAGCGGAAGAAATAACCTCGCCGCCGCCGCTTATTATAACCGCTCCAACCGGAACCTCGTCGCCGTCCAGCGCTTTTTCGGCTTCCTTTAAAGCAAAATTCATAAAATATTTATCGTCAAATTTATTCATTCTTGATATATTATTATATAAATTTATCGAAAATTTAAAAACCTTTAAAATTAGTAAAATAAAACATTCAAAATACGATTGAAATTTATAGACGTTTTATGTATTATTATATAACGGATAAGCTGTATATTAATATGATAATATATATGGCAGAATAAATAAAAAAACGATAAAATAATATAATAATAAGCGCATTAGATTAAATAGATAATGCGGATATAAAATGAACGAAAGACTCCCCGATTATTTAAAAAAAGAGATTCTAAAAATCAAGTCCAGAAAAGATATTTTCGAGACGTCTAAAATTATTAAGGAAAAAGAGCTTAATACCGTCTGTTCTTCGTCCAGATGCCCGAACCTGCATCTCTGCTTTTCAAATAAAACAGCAACTTTTCTGCTTCTCGGCAACAAATGCACAAGAAAATGCCCCTTCTGCAATATAGAGCATATGGATATAGAAACACGATACACAGAACCTGCCTCGCATGCGCTTTCATCGGCAACCGCCGCCGTCGATACTCTCGAACCTCAAAAAGTAGCATATGCCGTAAAAACCCTTGAATTAAAACATGCCGTAATAACAATGGTTACAAGAGACGATTTATATGACGGAGGCGCCGATATTTTGATTAAAACCATAAAAGAAATAAGAAAAACTAGCGACTGTAAAGTCGTAGAAGTTTTAACGTCCGATTTTAACGGAAACATTAAGTCCGCGTTAGACGTTGCCGAAAGCGGTGTAGATATTTTCGGACACAACATGGAAACGGTAGAAAGGCTTTATGCAGATATCAGGCCTTCAAGCTCATATAAGAGGTCTTTGAACCTGCTTAAAACAGTAAAACAAGAAAAGCCGGATATCGTTACGAAATCCGGTATTATGGTCGGACTTGGAGAAGACGACGGCGAAGTTTTTCAGACTATCGACGATATGATAGATAACGGCGTAGAATTTATTACGATAGGACAGTATTTAAGACCATCACTCGAAAATATTCCCGTACAAAGATACATTCCTTTAAATAAATTTATAGAATATAAAAATTATGCAAACAAAAAAGGCGTAAAACAGGTGTTTGCCGCTCCGCTTGTAAGAAGCTCTTTCGGCGCCGAAAAATTTTTTAAGCACTCGTATTAAAAACGCACCTCATTTTATTATTTATTTTATCTGAGCAAAATAATATAATATAAAACTATTATATTATTTATATAATTTCGGAGAAATTTATCATGACAGAAGATTTTGAGACTATTAAAAGGCTTCCGCCCTATGTTTTTGCCGAGGTAAATAAAATAAAAATGGAAGCCAGAAAAAGGGGCGACGATATTATAGACCTCGGAATGGGCAATCCAGATTCTCCTACTCCGGATTATATAATAGAAAAGCTGATAGAAGCATCGAGGCATCCTAAAAATCATAGATATTCGGTATCCAGAGGAATTTATAAACTTAGGCTTGCCATAGTAAATATGTATAAGAGAAATTACGGCGTCGAACTCGATCCGGACTCCGAGGCTATCGTTACTATGGGTATAAAAGAAGGATTGAGCCACCTTATGCTGGCGATTATAAATAAAGGCGACGTAGCCTTCGTGCCGAACCCTACTTATCCTATCCATGCATACAGCGTTATTATTGCGGGAGGAGACGTCAGGAGCATACCTTTAATTCCGGGCGAAGATTTTTTTGAACATCTTATGACGGCGCTTAAACAGACTTGGCCTAAACCGAAGGTTATCGTTTTAAGTTTTCCTCATAATCCTACTACCGTCACCGTAGAACTTGATTTTTTTGAAAAATTAGTCGATTTTGCCAAAGAAAACAACATATATATAATACATGACAATGCATACGCCGATTTGACTTTCGACGGATACAAAGCTCCCAGTTTTTTACAGGCAAAGGGCGCAAAAGACGTAGGAATAGAATTTTTTTCTATGTCGAAAAGCTACAGTATGGCGGGGTTCAGGGTAGGTTTTGCGCTGGGCAATCCAACCCTTATAAATGCGCTTTCCAGAATAAAAAGCTATTTGGATTACGGAATGTTTCAGCCTATACAGATAGCTTCCATAATAGCCCTCAACGAAGAAATGGAACATAACGCCGTAAGCGATATGGTTTTGCACTATAAAAAAAGAAGGGACGTACTTATAGAAAGTTTCAGGTTTGCCGGCTGGCACATAGAAAAACCCAAAGCTACCATGTTTGTATGGGGTAAAATACCGAGCCGGTTTCTCGATGCGGGAATTAAATCGCTCGAATTTTCAAAATTATTATTAGATAATGCAAAGGTTGCGGTTTCTCCGGGAATAGGATTCGGAGAATACGGCGACGAATACGTCCGCTTTGCTTTAGTGGAAAACGAGATGAGGATAAGACAGGCGTCTAAAGGAGTAAAACATTTCATAAATAACGAAGAGTTTATACGCAAAGCCGTTTAAAACAATACTTTTTTTATTGTAAATATTCATTAAATTATATAAATTATGTTAAAACTATAAAATATGAAAAAATCTGTCAACATTGGACTTTTTGGTTTCGGTACCGTCGCTTCAAGTTTTTACCACATTTTTTCCGAGCAGAAAAATGAAATCGACGGCGTATTTTCGGTTCCGGTTAATATAAAAAAAATATTTACCCGCGGCGGCAGCCATCCTGTACCGGAAAATATTAAAAAACTCCTCGTTAAAAGCGCCGCCGATATAATAGAAGACAAAGAAATAGACATCGTAATAGAGCTTATAGGCGGAATAGAACCGGCAAAAAGTTTTATTCTTCAGGCTATTTCAAGCGGAAAAAATATAATTACTGCAAATAAAGCTCTTCTTGCGGAACACGGAGAAGAGATATTTAAAAAATCAGCCGCAAAAAAAGTGCATATAGGATTTGAAGCTGCCGTCGGCGGCGGTATTCCTATATTGCGTTCTATCAAAAACGGACTTGCGGGCGACGAAATTAAATCGGTCTATTCTATAATAAACGGAACGTCGAATTTCATACTATCGAAAATGACTAAAGAAGGCGGAAAGTTTGAAGACGTTCTTAAAAAAGCGCAGGAAAAAGGATATGCCGAAGCCGACCCGTCTTTAGACATAAACGGCACGGACAGCGCCCATAAACTTGCTATTTTAGGCAGGCTGGCGTTTTCGACGAGCCTGTCTATGGACGATATTATAATAGAAGGCATTGAAAATATAACGCAGTTAGACATCAGTTTCGCAAAAGAACTCGGCTACGTTATAAAACTTTTGGGCATTCTCAAAAACGAAGACTCCAAAATAGAAATAAGGGTTCATCCTACTTTAATTCCGTCTTCGAGCATTATATCGAAGGTTGACGGCGTTTTTAACGCATTTCTAGTCAATACTAAATTTGCCGGACCGTTAAGCCTTACCGGTTACGGAGCCGGAGGAAATCCTACCGCCAGCGCCGTCATGGGAGATCTGGTAGAAACTATTTCCGGAATAATAAACGGCGAAAGCAGGCATGATTTTATTATGTCTAAAGTTAAAAACAGACTTAATATAAAAACAAAAAAAGATATAATTTCAAGGTATTATTTAAGGTTTTCGGCTATGGACAGACCGGGAGTGCTGTCTAAAATATCCGGTATTCTCGGAGAAAATTCTATAAGCATCAGCTCGATGATTCAAAAAGGCAGAAAAGTCGAAGGCTCCGTTCCTATAGTAATCACCACTCATGAGGCAAACGAAGCCGAATTGTTTAAGAGCGTAGAAAAATGCGACAAATTAGACGTTATTACGGCTAAGACTATGGTTTTAAGGATAGAAGACAAAATCGAGTAATTCAAACGAATAAAACAAATCAATCAAAAAATAACTCATAAAAAGACTGACGGAGGGAAGTTTGGTATTTAAAGGATACGAAGGAGTAATAAAAAGATATCGCGAATTTTTACCCGAAATTGACGAAAAATATATAATTACTATAAACGAAGGAAATACTCCGCTTATAAAAGCCCGCAATCTATGCGGGATAATAAATCCCGATATAGAAATATATTTTAAATACGAGGGTTTGAATCCGACAGGCTCTTTTAAAGACAGAGGGATGACTATGGCTGTATCAAAAGCCGTGTCTGACGGCTCCAAAGCCGTAATATGCGCTTCCACCGGAAATACTTCCGCCTCCGCTTCGGCTTATGCGGCTAGGGCGGGAATAAAATCTTTCGTTTTAATACCTGAAGGCAAAATAGCTACGGGTAAGCTGTCTCAGGCTTTAGTCCACGGAGCGTTAGTCATGCAAATTCAGGGAAATTTTGACGACGCTTTGGTAATTACGCGCGAGATAGCAAAAGATTACGACGTTACTTTGGTTAATTCCGTTAATCCGTTCAGACTAGAAGGGCAGAAGACCGCAAGTTTTGAAATAGCGGACGAACTCGGTACCGCGCCGGATTACCATATTCTGCCCGTAGGAAACGCCGGAAATATAACTGCATACTGGAAAGGATACAAAGAATATCTCGCCGCAGGCAAAATAAAAAAACTTCCAAAAATGCTCGGTTTTCAGGCAGAAGGCGCCGCTCCCATAGTTTTAAACCATATAGTAAAGGAACCGCACACCGTTGCGACTGCGATAAGAATAGGCAATCCCGCAAGCTGGCATAAAGCTGTAGAAGCAAAAGAAGAGTCGGGCGGATTAATAGAATCGGTAAGCGATGAAGATATATTAAAGGCTTATGCTTTGCTGGCGGCAAGCGAAGGAGTTTTTTGCGAGCCTGCTTCGGCGATTACCCTTGCCGGATTAATCAAACTTAACGGACGCGGATTTTTTGAAAAAGGTTCGGTCTGCGTTTTGACTCTTACCGGCCACGGGCTTAAAGACCCCGGCAACGCCATAAAGGTTTCCAAAGAACCCGTCGTCGTTCCTTGCGATAAAAACTCGGTACTAAAAGCTATGGGCATAAAATAGATACAGTGCCGGAATTCAATTCTGGCCCTGTCACAAAATAGATAAATGGATAAAGGGACAGAATTCAATTCTGTCCCCGTCACAAAATGGATAGTCACAAAATGGAAATTGCCGGTGTGAAAAAGTGTCAGGAGGAAAAGGTGTCAGATTTTATTTTTTTTGCATACTAAACAGTCAATTAACATAAAAAGTTATTTGCAAAAAAAATTAATCTGACACCTTTTCCGGAATCTGACACCTGACACCTTTTCCGGAATCGAAACAATATAATTGACATAATTGACTTTTGATATCTTTTTAGGCACCGCCAAAGCATACGGCGACCACAAATTGAAAAAGGAGGATTTATTTAATTAGATGAATAAACATAAATACGTTATTTTATGCCCCGACGGCATGGCCGATACCCCGTTATCCGAACTCGGCGGCAAGACGCCCCTTGAGTACGCTAAAACGCCGAATATGGATTCCGTGGCGGCAAGAGGAGTTACCGGTTTAATGAAAACTATTCCGGACGGATGTCTTCCCGGCAGTGATATAGGTTCTATGTCGATACTCGGATATGATCCTTTAAATTATTATACCGGAAGGTCGCCTCTCGAAGCCGCAAGCATGGGCGTCGAACTCGGCAAAGACGACGTTGCGTTCAGGCTTAATCTAGTAAATATACTTGAGAAAAACGGCAAAAAATATATGCACGACTATTCCGGCGGACATATTACCACGGAAGAGGCAAAGCAGATTATTGAAACTTTTCGGAAAGAACTCGGCGGCGACAGGTTCCGTTTTTACCCCGGCGTCAGCTACAGGCATCTTCTCGTAGTCAAAAATATAGACATAAACGGTCTTCAAACGGTTGCGCCGCATGACATTCCCGATTTGCAGATAGACGAATATATTCCTCACGGCACGGCTTCAAGTTCCGAAATAGTCGAAATAATGAAAAAAGCAGAAAAAATATTAGAAAATCACGAAGTAAACAAAAAAAGAATCGCCGCAGGTAAATTGCCGGCAAATTCAATTTGGCTCTGGGGACAGGGATATAAACCTTCCATGCCGACCATGAAAGAAGCTTACGGACTTGAAGGTTCGGTTATTTCCGCCGTAGATTTGGTAAAAGGTATAGGAAAATATGCCGGACTTAAAGTTATAGACGTTCCAGGCGCTACCGGATATTTGGATACCAATTATGCAGGTAAAGTAGAATACGGGATGAAATCTTTAAATGGCGGAGATTTTGTTTATATTCACGTAGAAGCGACCGACGAAGCTTCACATGAAGGAAAAATAGATTTAAAACTTAAAGCTATAGAAGATTTCGACAAATTTATCGCCGGAGGAGTGCTTGAAGGACTTAAGAAATTCGGCGATTATACGGTAATGATTTTGCCGGACCATTACAATCAGGTTAAATTAAAAAAGCATACTCCGGAACCGGTGCCGTTCTGCGGTTTTTCTACTAAAACGGAAAAACAGGCGGCAGATAAATACTCATCCGTTAATTATTCCGAAACGTTAGCGCAAAACAGCGGTTTATTTTTTGACTCCGGTTCTAAACTGTTTAAATATTTTTTAAACGATTTTAACCGGCAATAAAAATATATGAAAAAGGTGTCAGATTAATTTTACGCAACACCCTGATAGTTAATTACTACTTTTCGTAAACGTAAAATAAAATCTGACACCTTTTTCTCTGATAGTTAATTGCTACTTTTCGTAAACGTAAAATAAAATCTGACACCTTTTTCTCTGATAGTTAATTGTTGCTTTTCGTAAACGTAAAATAAAATCTTACGCTTTTTTCTTAAACGTTTTTCCAATCGTTAGAACATATTATAGAGGTTTTTTGTTCTATTGCATGATTAAAGTTTTTATTTTTGCTTGATTTTAAAAAAATGTTTTATTATAATAAGAACTAATTTTTTATAATAATTCGTTTTAAAATCAATAATAAATAATAGGTCGCAGTTATGGCAAGTTTATTTGACGGAGTTATCGATTTCAATAATAACGAGTATAAAAAATACAGCGAACTATTTAAGAAAATAGCGGATGGACAGAGTCCGCACACGCTTTTTATCGGATGTTCCGATTCCAGAGTTGTTCCCACCTTAATAACTAAGTCTCTCCCCGGCGAACTTTTCGTCGTCAGAAATATAGCAAATTTAGTGCCTCCATATAGAAACGTAGCCGAATATCTTGCGACGACTTCGGCTATAGAATATGCAATAAATGTTTTAAAAGTCAGTAATATAGTAGTATGCGGACATTCAAACTGCGGAGGATGCAGGGCTCTATATATGTCCGACCAGGATTTAAAACATATTCCGCATACAAAAAAATGGCTTGAGCTTGCAGGCAGCGCAAAAAAAATAGTATCCGAACATATCAGGAAAGCGGGCGAAAACGGCGAAAAATTTACGGAAAAACAGATAGCGGCGCTTACCGAAAGAGAGAATATAAAAGAACAGCTTAAACACCTCAATTCTTATCCTTATATTAAAGAAAATAAAGATATAAATATATACGGATGGCATTACGATATAGAAACCGGAGATGTTTATAACTATTCGTTCGGCGGAGATATTTTTGAAAAAATAAATTAATGTTTTTATTTTTTTTGCTTGATTTTAAAAAAATGTTTTATTATAATCAATGCCATCATATTTTTTAATCCGTTTAATTTAATAATTAATTAAAATAACGATAATTTTAAAAGGAATATATAATGAAAAACGAAAACGTTTTTTTATGGGACGGTAAAATAAACATACCTAAAGACGGCAAATTTATAACATTAAAAAGCGACCATAGCTTAGAAGTGCCTAATAATCCTATAATACCTTTTATAAGCGGAGACGGCATAGGTCCGGAGATTACTCCCGTAATGCTTAACGTAGTAAATGCCGCAATGAAAAAAGCTTACGGACATTCAAAAAAAATATACTGGGTAGAAGCAGTCGCAGGAGACAAAGCAGAATCTAACGGTTTGGAAAGAATGCCCGCGGAGACCTTAGAAATACTTAAACGCAGCGTAGTTTCCATAAAAGGTCCGCTTGGAACTCCGGTCGGCAAACCAGGAAAATCTTTAAATTCGATATTAAGGCAGTCTATGGATTTTTATTCTGCTATCAGGCCTGTTTATTATCTTGGTCAGCCTACGCCGATTCCGGATCCTGAAAGAGTGGACGTTACGATTTTCAGGGAAAATTCCGACGACGTTTATATGGCTATAGAATATATGGCAGGTTGCGAAGGCGCAAAAAAGGTGCGCAATTTCTTTATAAAAGAAATGGGGGTTAAAGAAGACGCAATACCGGAAGATGCCGGAATCACCATAAAGCCCATGAGCGAATTTAAGACTAAAAGGCACGTAAGAAAGGCTTTCAGATATGCTATAGATAACGGTAAAAAATCTATCGCCGTTGCAGGTAAGGGCAATATAATGAAAGCTACCGAAGGCGCATTTTTAAACTGGGCGTTTGAAGTAGCAAAAGAAGACGAATTTAAAGATAAAATTTCAACGGAAACAGGTGCGACCGGAAAAATAAAATTATCCAAAGTTATTACCGACCAGATGCTTATGCAGTTGGTTTTAAATCCTAATGCATACGATGTTATTATTACGCAAAATTTAAACGGCGATTATATTTCCGACCTTGCTTCGGCGTTAGTCGGCGGACCGGGTTTCGTGCCGAGCGGTAATATCGGCGACGGCTACGCTCTTTTTGAAAGCACGCACGGCGTAGGCATGGATATCGCCGGTAAGGGGATAGCGAACCCGCTTTCTATTACACTTTCGGGAGCAATGATGCTTGAGTATATAGGTTTTAACGAGGCTGCGAAACTTGTTTACGATGCCGTGAAAAGAACTATTTATCAAGGTAACGGCACAAGGGATATTTACACCGGTTTTGAAAAATTAGACAAAAAAGCCGTAGAACTGAGTACCGTGGAGTTTGGTCAACATATAATAAAAGAGATTTAAAAATACAGAATAAATATAATTTAAAACGATTATTTAAAATAAGATTTAAAATCAATTCCGGAGGTTATATGAAATTAACCGTTAAACAAAAAGAAGATTTTCATTTTGTCGGCAAGAGCGAATCCGGCGAAATTAATATAGATGCGGCAGGATACGTCGGCGGCAAGGGAAGGGGAATAAGACCTCCCGAGTTATTCTTGTATTCTATTGCAGGCTGCATGGGAATACATGCATACGAAGCGCTTCATAAAGCGGGCAAACATGTAGAAGACGTAATAGTCGATACCGACAGCGAAAGAAGGGAAGAAAAACCGAAGGTATTCACGAAAATAATGTTAAGCTTTACAGTAAAAGGCAAAGGAATAACCGAAGAAGACGTTAAAAAAGCCGTAGAAGAAGCTCTTACCAGTTCCTGCAGCATTGCTTATTTAGTAAACAAAGCTTGCCCTATAACCTACAGCATTAAACTTGGTTAGTATCCAAGTGAACCGAATTAATCTGAGGGAGGATTTTTAAAATAATGTTTAATAAAATTTTAGTAGCGAACAGGGGTGAAATAGCCTGCAGAATAATAAGGGCGTCGAAAGAGCTCGGCATACCTACTGCGGCTATTTTTTCCGACGTAGAACCGACAGCGCGGCACGTAAAAATGGCCGACGAAGCTTATATGATAGGCGCAAACCCTCTCGATACTTATCTTAACTATCAGCTTATAATAGACCTTGCTAAATCTATAGGAGCGGACGCAATTCATCCAGGTTACGGATTTCTTGCCGAAAACGAAGATTTCGCAAAAGCTGCCGAAGACAATAATATTAATTTTATCGGACCTTCGTCGGAAGTTATAAGGCTTATGGGCGATAAAGCAAGGTCGAAAGAAATTATGAAAAAAGCCGGCGTTATTACCGTTCCGGGCAGCGACGGCATATTAAAGTCTGCCGAAGAAGCCCTTGAAATAGCGGAAAAAATAGGTTACCCCGTTCTTCTTAAGGCTACCGCAGGCGGCGGAGGAAGAGGAATAAGGTTATGCCGCAATGCCGGAGAAGTAAAGACCAATTATGAAAATGCTTACGCTGAAGCGCTTAAAGCATTCGGCAACGGAGAACTGCTTTTAGAAAAGTTTATCGAAAATCCGAAACATATAGAGTTCCAAATTCTCGGCGATAAATTCGGCAACGTAGTTCATCTTGGCGAAAGAGACTGTTCTATTCAGAGAAAAAATCAAAAAATGATAGAAATAGCGCCGTCTATGGTTTTAACCGAAGAAAAACGTAAATTTTACGGCGATGCCGCTGTTAAGGCATGCAGGGATATAGGCTATTACAGCGCAGGCACCATGGAATTCGTTTCCGATTTGTCGGGTAATATATATTTTATAGAAATGAACACGAGGGTTCAGGTAGAACATCCCGTTACCGAAAGCATTACCGGATTCGACATAGTTAAAGAGCAGATTAAAATCGCCGCCGGCAATAAATTATCAATAAAACAGGAAGACGTCAAGCTAAAGGGATTTGCCATAGAATGCAGAATAAATGCGGAAGACCCGAAAAACGATTTTCGTCCGAGCATCGGCACTATAGAACGCTATTACGTTCCAGGAGGCAACGGTATAAGAATAGAAAGCGCGGCATCGGTAGGCTTTGAAGTAACTCCTTATTACGATTCTATGATCGGCAAATTAATCTGCTGGGGCAATACGTTTGAAGAAGCTATAAGCAGAACTTATGAAGCATTAGAAACTTACGAAATTAAAGGCATTAAAACGACGATACCTATTATAAAAAAGATAATTAAAAAAGATAATTTTAAAACTGGACTTTTTTCCACTAATTATTTAAAAGAAAATCCGGATGTTTTTGAATATGAAGTGCAGAGAGATAAAGAAGATTTTGTAGCTTTTATTAGCGCCGCCTTGTCGGCGTATCACGGTTTATAGTCTATAACGGAGGAATAAATGAAAAATATCGAAACTATGTTGCAAGAAGGCTCGATAGAAATCGCAAAGCCTAAAAAGATTTTAATTACCGATTTAACCGCAAGGGACGGACAGCAGTGTAAGCTGGCGACGAGGGTTACGA
>JAJYHI010000071.1 GCA_021784835.1 bacterium | reverse complement strand
GGGTCGGAATTGAATTCCGCCCCACTGTTAAGATAACGACGTCAGCAGTTTATTAAGGAAGAACTGGATGTTGCCGTTAGATATTTTATTGTCTTTTTGAGACAATATATTATACGCCAATTTTTTAAAACATTGCGATGATTTTGAATCGGGAAAAATATTTGAAACCGGCCTCTGCATTATCACCGAACGCGAAAGATTATCGTCGCTTATAATATGCCCCAGATAATTTAAATTTACTTTAAGAAATTTATCGGAAACGAGACTTAAGTGTTTATAAACGTCCTTTGCTTCTTTTTCGCTTTTTACGTTATTAACTATAATCGAAAAATACTTTTCGCCGTATTTAGTGCTTAAAACCTTAATCAGAGCGTAAGCGTCGGTAATGGAAGTCGGTTCCGGAGTAACTACGACGTATATTTCGCTTGCGGCGAGGTTAAAATATAAAACGTTTGACGATATACCCGCTCCGGTGTCAACGAGCAGAACGTCTATCGGCTGTCCCCCCGCTTCTAAACTGCAGGCAAATTCGTCGAATCTCGACATAAGATTTATCTTCTGCGGTTCCGTAAGATTAGAAAGTTCAGGTATTCCGGAGGAGGCCGGAAGAATCATAATTCCGTTCTGGTCGGTCATTATAATATCGCTTAACTGCTTATCTCCGTATATAACCTGCGATATATTGTGTTTTGGAATCATGCCCATCAAAACCGAAACGTTTCCTAAACTCAGGTCTGCATCCATTATTATAACTTTTTTCCCCATCGAAGCAAAGCAATAAGCAAGATTGCAGACGATATTAGTTTTGCCTACTCCTCCTTTGCCGCTTGTAACGGAAATTATTTTCGTGTATGAATTGCCGTTTATGTTTACTTGTCTTTTCATTTTTTATATTCCTCGATTCGATTTTATGGCGGTAACAGAATTCGATCTCTCCTTTGCCGCTTGTAACGGAAATTATTTTCGTGTATGAATTGCCGTTTATGTTTACTTGTCTTTTCATTTTTTATATTCCTCGATTCGATTTTATGGCGGTAACAGAATTGAATTCCGTCCCCTGTTTCCATTTTATAGCGGTAACAGAATTGAATTCAGTCACCGCAGTTAGTTAGAGCGATGCAGGCTTTGGGAAAAATAAGGGGTAAATGTTGCCTGCATTTGCTTCTTCGATATCTTCTGGGACGTTTTCGCCGTAAGATACATAATCTACTGCGGAATCTTCAAGCATAAACAAACCTGCAAGATTGCCGATGCCTTTCGATTCGTCGGTTTTAGTTATTATAATTCCGTTAACTCCTATTTTATTCCTGAATGATTCATACGACCTTAAAGCGTCGATATGTTTAAAATGCGCCGGAACTATAAGTTCTATATTAACCGAACCCTTAAGTCCTTCAAAAAATTTAGATAGAGCGTTTAAACGGTAAACGTTATTATGGTTAACCGCGAATGTATCTATTATTACGACGTCAGAACGCGAACCGGCGATAAAAGCATTTAATCCCGAAGGATCCTTTGCTGTAGTAAAATCTATTTTAAGCTTCCCCGCATAATTTTTTAAAGTTTCATATCCTCCCATTTTTAAAGAATCTATGGAGCATAAAGAAACGTGAAGATTTTTCTCGTAGATAAACTTAGAGCATAACTTTGCGGCTGCCGACGTTTTACCGGAGCCGCTGTTGCCGGCAACGGCTATTACTATTTTTCCGTTCAAAGAACGGACGAATTTTTTTCTTTCGGTTTTTTTCTCGATTATTTTCTTGAAAAATTTCTTGAAATATTCGATTTTGTCTTCTTTCTTAAAATTAGACAATGTTATCCCTTTAAAAAATATATCTATTAATTTAGAAGATACGCTTCTGTCAAAAGAAATACCGTCCAGATAAAGCAGCAAATCGTTTTCTTTGAGTCCTCCTCCCTGCGTTCTTTCGTTTTTCAGCAAGTTTAAATCGAACTTTATTTCCTCCATGAAATTCTTTATTTCCTCAAATTTGACGTTAAGAGCATAATCGACTTTGTCTTCGACTATGCTGTCGAAATTTTCCTTTAAAAATCTGACGTCGTCGTAAATAGGCGCAAGCATGTCTTTATTAAAACATGCTGCTTCGTCTTTAGGAGGCATTATATCTTCTTCTTTATAATCGATAGCCGCGATAACTTCCAGAAACGGTTTGCCGAAAAAACCAAGCTCGCCGGCGGCGCCGTTAACCTGCCTCGTCGAAATAATAACGGCATCTTCGCCAAGGTCTTTTTTTATAAGGTCTATAGCATCTTTAATGTCTAAAACTTCGTATCTTTTAATCTGCATAAAATTTAATTATAATTTTTACGATATTTCAATCGTGCCTACCGGTTTTATTTTTATGTTAGGTGAAATCTCTCCTGTAGAAACTACGGTTATGCCGGGTATTATTTCGTTTAAAATATTTCTCAAAAAAAGCCTTATGCGCGGCTGGGTCATAATAACCGGAGACTGCCCCGAGTCTAAAGCTTTTTTTATTCCTTCTTTTACCGCCGAAACCATTTTACCGTAATAAGAAGGGTCTACACCGGAATATCCCGCACCCTGCTCTTTAGTTTTATTATATTCGTTGAAAATTACCGTTTCTAAATTTTTTCCAAGCATAAGAGGATGAACCGCATTGTCCTGTCCAAGCAATGTTTTTGTTATGGTCCTTTTCAAAGCGCTCCTGACGTACTCCGTAAGCAGGGTCGGGTCTTTGGTATTGGGCGCATAATTATGCAGGGCTTCTACTATGGTAAGCATATCTTTAATAGGAATTCCCTCCTGAAGAAGATTTTCCAAGACGTTTTGAACGGAACTAAGCGAAAGTACCCCAGGGATAAGCTCGTCCACTATTTTTGGATATTTAGAAGTAAGTATATCGAGAAGTTTTTGAACATCCTGACGGGTAAGCAGTTCGGCCGCATTGTTTTTAATAATCTCTACTATGTGCGTCGCTATGACGGCCGGTATTTCTACGACGGTCCACCCCGCCATTATCGCCTTCTGTTTTAATCCTTCGTCTATCCAGAGCGCAGGCAGATTAAACGCCGGCTCTTTCGTAACCACGCCTGGTATATTTTCGGAAACGGTGCCGGGGTTCATGGCAAGAAGTTTGTTGGGCATAGTTTCGTATCTTGCCGTTTCTATACCTTTAATTAAAAAAATGTACTCGTTTGGTTTTAAATTTAAATTATCTTTAATGTGAATAGGAGGAACTATAATACCCATATCGGACGCAAGCTGTTTCCTAATACCCTTTATTCTTTCCAAAAGTTCGCCGCTTCTGGATGCATCTACGTAGGGTATGAGGTTGTATCCAACTTCAAGCTCAAGAATATCTATCTGCATGGCATTTTCTATTATCTGCGATTCAGGAATCTCTTTCTTTTCTTCGGCTGTTTTTTTCGCAGTTTCCGTTTTTTTCTTTGCCGATTCCCTTACGATTATATAACCCGTTAAGGCCGCTATCGCCGCAAACAAAATAAAAGGCCAGTGAGGAAGCCCGGGGATAATTCCGAAAAAAAACAGTATGCCGGCGGCAGTGTAAAGGACTCTCGGATTAGATATAAACTGGTTCGAAAAATCTTTAGACAGGTCGCTTTCGCGGCTTGCCCTTGTCATTATAATACCTGCGGAAGTCGAAACTATTAAAGCCGGAATCTGAGCTACCAAGCCTTCGCCTACCGTAAGAAGCGTATAATCCGAAGCGGCCTCTAAAATAGACATATGATGCTGAAATATTCCTATAAGAAGTCCGCCGATTATGTTGACTATAATAATGATTATAGCGGCCACTACGTCTCCCCTGACGAATTTGCTTGCGCCGTCCATAGAACCGTAAAAGTCGACCTCTTTAGTCAAGTCTAACCTTTTTTTCCTTGCTTCCGCATCCGTTATAAAACCTGAATTAAGTTCCGCGTCTATAGACATCTGTTTTCCGGGCAATGCGTCTAAGGTAAACCTTGCGGATACTTCGGCAACTCTGGTTGCGCCTTTTGTAATAACGAGGAAATTTATTACTATAAAAATTATGAATATTACTATTCCCACAGCAAAGTTTCCGCCTACGACGAACTGCCCGAAAGACTGTATGACGACGCCGGCGGCATCAGGACCTTTGTAGCCGTAAAGCAGTATAAGCCTCGTAGCGGCTATTTCCAAAGAAAGACGGAAAAGCGTAGCCACCAAAAGAATAGTCGGAAAAACAGAAAATTCCAAAGGTCTTAAGACGTAAATAGAAATAAGAAGAATTATTATGCCGAAAGATATCGAAAAAGTCAGAAATATATCGAGCATCCACGTAGTTATAGGTATAACCATAAGCCCTATAACCATCATGAAAAGGAGCGCCAGCATTACATCGGTATTCCTAAAAAATATATTGCGGGGCATAACCGCCGCGTTTTCCGCTCTTTCAGCCATTTTTTAAATAAAGCTCCATATCTGTTTAAATTTTTGATTTGTAGTATATAAATGGGCAAGTATTTCGGCCACTGCTTTATAAAGCGATGCCGGAATCGCCTGTCCGGGTTCGCACGTTTCGTAAAGCGCACGCGCCACCATTTTATTTTCAACCGTCGGAATGCCGTTATCCTTCGCTATTTTTTTAATAAGCAAAGCCAGGTTGTCTGCGCCTTTCGCAATAACTACCGGAGCATTGTGTTTTTTATTGTCGTATTTTAAAGCTACCGCAAAATGGGTCGGGTTGGTAATGACTACATGAGCATTCTTAACCTCTTTTAAAATTTTTCTTCTTGCGATTTCCCTCTGCATTTTTCTTATTTTTCCTTTAACCTGCTGGTCGCCTTCGAACTGTTTGGCTTCGTCTTTTACTTCCTGCTTAGTCATCATAAGACCTTTATTATACTTGTATTTCTGAAAAAAATAGTCGGCTATCGCAAGAACTATCAGTGCCATAATTATGTTAAAAAAAAGTTTATAAATAATTTTAAAAGTAAAAAAAGCGTCGTATGAAGGGGTCATATACTGCAATACCAATATCTTTTTTAAATAAGGATAGATAGTAAAATATGCTATAGCCGTTAATACGAAAAATTTAAAAATAGATTTTACAAGTTCGTTTAAGGACTGAAGCGAAAAAAATCTTTTAACGCCTGAAACGGGGTCTATTTTTGTAATATCGGGAATCAGAGGTTGAAAGGTCAGCAAAAAACCGACTTGCACGAGATTTGAAAGCACCGAAGCTGCAAAAACCAATAAGATTAGCGGAAGAATAGCATAAACTACGGTATAAAGTAAGCCGTCTATAATTTTAATACATTCCGTATAGCCTAAATTTAAATTGGAAAAATTAGATAAAAAATATACTAAACGGTCGTCGATGATATTGCCTATATGCGAAATATTAAAATAAAGATATATTATTACGGCGACAAAAACGAAAGCGGTCGTCACCTCTCTAGATTTCATTACCTGCCCTTTTTCCCTTGCGTCTTGAATACGTTTGGGAGTAGGCTGTTCCGACTTGTCGAACTGATCTTCCGCCATATTTAATTTATTACATTAATTATTATTTACTATGTATTTTATTTAACTGTTATTTTTTAATATATGCCATGTAATTTATCATATAATTAAATTCCGTTTTTAAACCGCCGAAGGACTGCATTACGTAATCGGTAAAATACGGCACGGTAACGTAAAGCATAAGAAGTCCTACCGCTATAGTTATAGGAAAACCTACGGCAAAAATATTAAATTGCGGCGCAATTCTTCCCATAAGAGCAATAATTACGTTTAATATAATCGCTACCAAAACTATAGGGATGCTTAAATCCAAACCTATTAAAAATATGTCGTTAGACCTTAAAACTAAATATTGAAAAATATGCGGCGAGAAATTGACGAAAGTTAAAGGTATAGTTTGAAAACTTCTGTATATCCCTTCTATTACAAAGAAAAAAGCAGACGTCTGTATAAAAATTATAAGAGCGACGTAGTTCTGCAAATTAGATATTAAAGAAACCTGCTGATTAGAGATGAGGGGATTTATAAGGCTTATCATTCCAAAACCGACCTGCGTACTTATAAGTTGTCCGGCAACTTCGACGCCGGTAAAAATTATAAGCACTAAAAACCCGAAAATAATACCTATAAGAGCTTGGGAAATAACGGCTAAAATCAGCTCCGGCAAGGTTAGATGAGGGATTATCTGAGTTTTAACCACTAAAGGATAGACTATTAACGACATGAAAAAGGCCAGACCTATCTTTGCCCAGTTTGGGACCGAAGAACTGCCGATAAACGGAAGAGCGACTATCATTGCGATAATCCTGAAAAATATCAGCATAAATTCTATTAAAAGATATCGATGAATTATAATTGCCGGCAAATCAGCTTCCTCCCCTTATATATTCCGGAAAATGAGAAAAAATTACCGTAGCAAAATTTCCCATAATGTTCAGCATCCACGGTCCAAAAATTAGCAAAACGATTATAACTACGATAATTTTGGGAACAAAAGTAAGCGTCTGGTCTTGAAGCTGGGTAACGGCCTGAAACATACTTATGAGTATTCCTATCGCAAGACTCGCTATAAGCGGAGGCGCGCTTAAATATAAAACCGTAAGTATTACTTTTTGAATTATAAAATTTACGAACGCTACCGACACCTGTACCCATCTCCCTATTTATTTATTATTTGGACGGAATTTAATTCTGCCCCCATATCCTTATCGCCGTTATGTATGAAAACTCTGTACCAGCGAACCTATTACTAAATACCAGCCGTTTACCATAACGAAAAGCATAAGCTTAAACGGAAGGGATATCATGGTAGGCGGCAGCATAAGCATACCCATAGACATTAAAAGGCTCGAAACCACAAGATCTAATATCAAAAACGGAAGATATATAAGAAAACTTATCTCGAAAGCCGTCGTAAGTTCGCTTACTATAAATGCCGGAACGAGAACGTAAGTCGGCACGTCTTTAGGAGATTTAATATTCTTGATTTTAGACATTTTAACGAAAAGTTCCAAATCTTTAAGTCTCGTCTGTTTAAGCATAAAACCCCTGACGGGCTGAATTCCTATTTTATAAGCTTTTTTAATTCCTATAAAACCTTTAGTATATGGAACGTAAGCATTCTTATATACGGAACTTATAACCGGAGCCATTATAAAAAAAGTAAGAAAAAGGCTTAATCCTATAATTACTTGATTCGGCGGTTCAGTCGTAAGCCCCAGTGAAGTTCTTAAAAACGATAAGACTACTACAATTCTGACGAACGAAGTCATCATAATCAAGATAGAAGGCGCTATAGAAATTACGGTAAAGATTAGAAGTATCTGAATAAGCATAGATACCTGCGAATGCGGCGCATGACCGGTCATAGTTATGGCAGGCAGAGCTAAAAGCGAAGTGTTTTTAAAGCTTTTTACTTTTAACATCGCTCTCCATCAACCCCTTAAGTCTTTCTTCTATATCGAAAAATATATTATCGGCTTTGTTTTTAAATTTGGCTTCGTTGATATTTTTAACTTTACCGGATTTATCTAAAGCATCTGCGGCGGTATTTTCCGGAAATTCCGACCGACCGCCGACCTTTTCCCTCATAACGTCCGCAAATCTGCCGTAGGTTTTGACTGCCGGCGAAGGGCTGGCGAACGGACCGGCGGCGTTCCCGTAAACAGGCGTTTCATCGTATGCCGCATAAGCTTCGGGATTAAATTGTTTGCCGCTTTTTCCTTTAATTTCTTTAGATTCTTTTATTTCTTTTACCGAAGTTTTGCCTTGCTGTTCGGTATAATCCGAAATTTCGGAATTTTGCTGACCGGCGGTTCCCTGTAAACGCCCTATCATCTGAATATTTGAAGGAGAGACTCCTACTAAAAAAAATTCTCTATTTACTTCTATAAGCAGGATAGATTTTTTATTGCCGAGATTAATAGAAGATATTATTTTCAGGCTGTTAATTTTTTCTTTCGTCGAAACCCTGTTTTTAAATTTATTCATAAAGAAATATATGCCGTAAATCATGGCGATAATAAGAGCTAAATAAACCGCGGTTTTAACGGCTTCAAGACCCATATTTAAACCGGCCGGTTTTTTTAAAGAAGCATTTTTTAAATTTAAATGTTTTGCATTGGAAAAAGCGCCGGCATTAGATGCGGCAGAGGGTTTAAGATTATTTTTCGATTTTGTTTTATTAACTTTACTTGTTTTGTCTGCGGCGTTATTTACCAAGACGGTATTTTTCTTTCCTACGTTTTTAAATATATCGGCGGGAAATCCGCCGACTATTTTAATAACCAAATAATTTCGATAAAATGAAGCAAAAACGTTTTTCCGTGCTATTTTTATACTTTTATTAAAATAAACGACGGCATCTAATCCCGAATTGCCCGCCGGTATAATTTCGGCGGCTTTAAAAAGCCTGCTGCCTTTAAAATTTACAAACTTGGATTGCCGTGCGGACCCATAGGAAACAGTATTATTAAAAACGGCTTCAATGCCGTATTTTTTATAAATCATATTTTTTAAAACGTTTTGCGGTTTGCCGTTAAATCTAAACCATATAAAATAAGAATTGTTTTTTTTGCTTTCCGAAACCGAAATTCCTTTTAACGTCAAGCCGCTTTCGGCATATGCTTTATTGAAGGCGGCGGCTAAAAAAATCAAAACCGCGGAAATAAAACAAAAAGTATAAAATAACGATTTAATTTTATTCATATTAAATATATTAAACATATTAAAGTTTTTTAACCCTTTCTACCGGGCTTATAATATCCGTCAGCCTGACGCCGAATTTATCGTTGACCAAAACAACCTCTCCCCTCGCCATAAGTTTGCCGTTAACGTATATATCCAAAGGCTCGCCGGCAAGTTTTGCAAGTTCTATGACCGAACCCTGTCCAAGCTGGAGCATATCGTTAATAACCATTTTTGTCCTCCCCAATTCTACCGATATGGTAAGAGGTATATCGAGAATAAAATCCAAATTTTTTGGCGGTTCGGCAGTTTTATCGGATTCGTCGAACGATGCAAATTCTAATTTTTTTACCGGTTTCTTAGGAGTTGGTTGCGCAGTTTCATTTTTTGCAGGTTTAATATCTTCGACTCCCAAATCTGCCGCGTCAGATACTACGGCTGTTCCGCTATTGCCGCCCGCTTGGCTTTGTTCCGCAGGTGCGGTGCTTTCGGACGAAGCATTTGCCCCTGCGCCGGCATTAGCGGCTTCTTCCTCTTTAAAGGCATCCTCCCAGCTGATATTGTCGTCTTCGTCCTCCGAAGGCGCAGCCTGCTTGGCTGTTTCTGCACCTGCCGCCCGGCTTTGAACCTGTGCGTCTTCTCCAGCTTTTTTTTCTAATTCTTCGGTCTTATTTTCTTCACTCATAATAGCCCTCTTTACCCAACGGTATGTCGGAAATTATTTTTACGGCAAGATTATTATTTAGTTTACCCGGATAAGCAATAAATTTCGGCAGATTTTCTATATCGATCACTAAAGGGTCTTCTATTCTTTTGTCTAACACTATAACGTCGCCTTTTTTTATTTTTAAAAAATCTCGGGAGCTTATGCTCGTCTTTCCGAGATCAATCCTTATATTAAGTTCCGATTCTTTAAGCCTTTCTTTAAATCTTTCTATCCATCTGTGGTCGACTTCAAGCTGTTCGCTCTGAAATCCGCTGTAAAGTTTTTCTTTAATAGGCTCTATCATTGAATAAGGTATACATATCATAAATTTAGAAACGGCGCCTTCTATGTCCACCTCGAATCTGCTTATAATTACGACCTCCGTAGGCGTAACTATAGTCGCAAACTGAGGATTTATTTCGCTTCTTTGAAATTCTATGTCTATCGGCGAAACCGGCATCCAAGCAGTTTTTAGCGAATTAAAAGCCATATCCGTTATTTTTTTTATCAGTTTGTTTTCTATTGGCGAAAAATCCCTTCCTTCTATTTTTACGTGCAGGTCGGTAGTGCCGCCGAAAAAAATATCTATCAGGTTATACACTAATCTTGAGTCTAAAACGAAAATAGCATAGCCGCGAAGAGGCGGCATTTTAAAAATAGTCAGGCTCGTCGGAAGCGGAATATTTTTTAAAAACTCCCCGAATTTCTGCATATCTACCGAAGTAGACGTTATTTCCGCAACTTTTCTTAGGGCGGAAGTTAAATCGTTTCTTAAAAGACGGGCAAACCTTTCGTTGATTATTTCTAGAGTGGGCATTCTGCCCCTGACTATCCTGTCCTGCGAAGTTAAATCGTAAGGCTTTATACCGCCAAGATTTTCTTCTTTTTTTTCCGATTCTATCGCGCCGGAAGATATGCCTCTAAGCAGAGCGTTAACTTCGTCTTGCGATAATATTTCAGCCATATTTTTATTTTTATTGAACTAAATAATTATTGAAATAAACTCCGGTTACGGTATCGTCTCCAAGAAGCTGATTAAGGCTTCTCGCTATCTGATGCCTTAGCGACAGTTGTCCTTGAGGACTATCTATTTCTTTTGACGTTTTTGAACTTAAAATCATGATTATACGGTTTCTTACCTTAGGGGTAAGCTGTTTGAAAGTGCCTACGTTAGAACCGGGTTTTAATTCTATAGACATAGAAACCTTTACGTAAGCGGTTCTGTTAGTGTTTGCAAGGTTGGTCAAAAACGATTTAAGTTTTATCATCGGACCAGGCTGTATATTAGAAAGCGTAACCAGCTTATTGACCGGCGTTTTACTTTTTTTTGCAAATAAAAAATGATATGCCGCAAAACCGCCGCCTCCAAGTATAAGTATCAGCGGCACAAGAATAAACAGAAGTTTTTTCTTCCCGCCTTTTTTCTTAGATGCCTCTATCTGCGAAATAGTGGACATCTCGTCATCGTCGACGTTGCCCATCTCCTTGTTGGTTTTACCGTTATCGTTGCCAGCCATAAACTCCCTCCAAAATTAAATTTATACAAATATCCTTATAAAAGACAATGCAATATCTATGCCATATTATCAAAGATTATAGCATTAAATATAATAATATAATAAAATCAATTACTTATTGACTATCTTATAAATTAATTCGATATTGATATAATAAATAACATTTAAAGTATCGTCATTATTCTGACGCTATTATTCGTTTTCGTCAAATTTTTAGAATTAATTTAATTTTAATAGATTTTTTATACAATAGCAATTTTAAATCGAATTGAGCCGTATAAACTAATTTGGGATGGGTGAGAAGGGAGCGGATTTATTATATTTTAATAATTAGAATTATCAATATTATTTTCCAGCTATGGCATTGGTGAAAAATATAGCGGATTTTACGGGCATCCTTGAAATTATTGCGGAAGCGGCTTTTGCGGTCATGTGCGATAAAATGTATATCGCAATGCTTTTATCTATACCGGGAAGTATAGCTGCGGCTTTTCTTGGACTCATAGAAGAATAAACTGGTATTAAGTTTTTTATTTTAGCCTGCTGAGCGGTTTTTATATGATGGATTTTAGATTCAATTTTTTTTAACTGCTC
>JAJYHI010000141.1 GCA_021784835.1 bacterium | reverse complement strand
TTATGAAAAATAAAAAATCAAGTTTTATTTTTACTTCGGAATCCGTAACGGAAGGTCATCCCGATAAAATTTGCGATAAAATATCAGACTCTATTTTAGATGCCTTTATAGGGCAGGACAAACATTCTAAAGTTGCTTTAGAAACAATGGTAACCACCGGTCTTGTGGCTATTGCCGGCGAAGTTACGTCAAACGGAACGGTAAATTATCAGGATATAATAAGAAAAGTTATAAAAGAAATAGGGTACGACGATTCATCCATAGGTTTCGATTATAAAAGCTGTGGAATAATAGCCGCAGTAGGAAAGCAGTCTTCGGACATCAGAATGGGCGTGGTGCGTGAAAAAGACGAAGATCAGGGTGCCGGCGATCAGGGTTTGATGTTCGGATACGCAACTTCCGAGACGGAAGATTTTATGCCTGCGCCTATTTATTATGCACATAAATTAACCAAAAGACTTGCCGAAGTTAGAAAATCCGGAGTTCTCGATTTCATAAGGCCGGACGGCAAATCGCAGGTTTCCGTCAGATACGTTAACGGAGAGCCTGAAAAAATCACCTCGATAGTTCTTTCTACTCAGCATACAGAATCCGTATCTCAAGAAAAACTTAAAGATGCCGTTATCGCAGAGGTTATAGATAAAACGATACCTGCCGACCTTATGGATAAAGATACGAAGTTTTTTATTAATCCTACAGGTCGTTTCGTAATAGGCGGGCCAAACGGAGATACAGGTTTAACCGGAAGAAAGATAATAGTCGATACGTACGGAGGGATGGGTAGACACGGCGGAGGCGCTTTTTCAGGAAAAGACCCTTCTAAAGTCGACAGAAGCGGTTCGTACATGGCAAGATATATAGCCAAAAATATAGTCGGAAGCGGTATAGCAAAAAAATGCGAAGTTCAAATAGCTTATGCTATAGGAATCGCCGAGCCGGTTTCGGTTATGGCAAATACTTTCGGAACGGGAATCTATCCCGATGAAGCGATTTCCGATGCCGTATTGGAAGTTTTCAGCTTAAAACCATATAATATAGTTAAAACATTAGATCTTTTAAGGCCTATTTACTCTAAAACATCTAATTATGGTCATTTTGGCAGATTCGACGAAGATTTCGTCTGGGAAAAACTTCTTAAAATTGAGGAAATCAAAGAAGTATCGGCTAATTTAAGCAAAGTCAAAGAGCATGTATAAAATTTAATATAATAATGGAGGCTGGATGTCGGATATAAAAGATATTAAACTTGCAAAAGAAGGTAAAGAGAGAATTTTATGGGCAGAACAGGATATGCCCGTTCTAGGTTTAATAAAAGAACAGTTTGTTGACAATAAACCTTTTAAGGGTTTAAAAATGGGGCTCTGTCTGCATGTAACGGCGGAAACCGCAAATCTTGCCAGAACTTTGAAAGAAGGCGGCGCCGAAATATATCTTTGCGCATCAAACCCTCTTTCGACGCAGGACGATGTAGCCGCTTCTCTTACAAAAGATTTCGGAATAGACGTTTATGCTATAAAAGGGGAAGATTCCGACACTTATTACAGTCATATAGAAAGCGTTCTTAGCAAAGAACCTAACGTAACGTTAGACGACGGAGCAGACTTAATATCTGTAATACATAAAAAGCATAAAAAACTTATAAAAAACATAAAAGCCTCTATGGAAGAAACTACTACAGGCGTAATCAGACTGCGTTCTATGCAGGAAGCAGGAGAGCTTAAAATACCGGTTATTGCCGTAAACGATGCGGATGCAAAACATCTTTTCGACAACAGATACGGCACCGGACAGTCGACCATAGACGGAATAATCAGGGCGACGGATAAACTGCTTGCGGGTAAAAACTTTGTAGTTTTGGGTTATGGCTGGTGCGGCAAGGGGCTTGCGCTTAGAGCCAGAGGAATAGGTTCTAACGTAATAGTAACGGAAGTAGATCCGGTTAAAGCGCTTGAAGCCGTAATGGACGGTTTTAGAGTAATGAAAGGAACCGAAGCGGCAAAAGTGGGCGATATATTTTGCACCGTTACCGGCGATATAAACGTTATAGACGTCGAGCATTTTCAAAACATGAAAGACGGCGCTATAGTATGCAACTCAGGTCATTTCGACGTAGAAATAAATATTAAGGGATTAAAGAAAATAGCCAAATCGGTAAAAACGGCAAAAGATTTTGTCGAAGAATATACGCTGAAAAACGGCAAAAGAATATATTTACTTGCTGAAGGAAGGCTCATTAATCTTGCAAGCGCACATGGACATCCGGCAAGCGTTATGGATATGAGTTTTTCAGTGCAGGCTCTCTCCGCGGAATTTGCGGTTCTTGGAAAAACAATGCTTCCTGGCGTTTACGATGTTCCTAAGGAAATCGACGAAAGAATAGCCTCTTTAAAACTTAAGTCTATGGATATAGAGATTGATAAACTGACGAAAGAGCAGATAAAATATCTTAAATCATGGCAGGAAGGAACATAAGTTATTTATTTATATCGTATAGATATTTTATTCCTTTAAGCGTACAAAATTCATCGATTATATTTTCGGCATCGATATTTAAGTCGTTAAAAATCAACGAAGATTGTCCGCCGGTAAAGATAAGCCGGATATTTTTATTGCCGCAAACGCCGTAAAAATCACATATATCGCTTACGAACCCTTTTATTAAATATAAGATTCCGTTATAAATACCGGATTGGATTGCAGATTCGGTATTTGTGCCGATTAAATTTTTAGGTTTA
Source organism: bacterium (assembly GCA_021784835.1). Next base: position 8,837 of record JAJYHI010000141.1, on the reverse strand, counting down.
TTTATTTTAATTAAGGGCAGTTTTTCCGTAGATTCATATAGGCAATTTGCAAGAGAATTTATGCCTGGATATATGATGCCGCCTAAGAAATCCCCGCTTTTATTTAACGAATCTATGGTTACGGCAGTCCCGATATCTATTATTATCTGGAATTTTTTCTCCGGTGAATTTTGATTATAAAAATGAGACCAGCAAGAGTTTGCTATCCTGTCCGAACCCAGTTTAGCAAAGTTTTCAATGCAAAGAGTTATATTTAACTTTATTTCGGGCAAGATAAAAAAAGGCTTTAACTTTATTTTGTTAAAAAAATTCTCGTAAATAGGGTTTGCAGAAGGCACTACCGATGAAATGCATATTCCAGACAAATTTTTTACGGAGGTATTTTTCGACAAAAACTTTTTTAAATCCTGCTCCGTAGAAATTTTTTTCGTGTCTATTCTGAAGGTTTCTGCAGGATTATATTTCGCATCTTCAAATATGCCGAATGATGACGATGAGTTGCCTATATCGCAAGATAATATCATAAAATAAAAATTATATATATATTTCGCCCGATACTACTTTTTCTAATTCGTTTTCTCCGGTTTTTAGCAGAAGAGCTCCCTTAGAATCAATTCCAACGACCTGTCCGGATATTTTTTTATCTTTAACGTTTATTTCTACCGTTTTCCCCATCATGCCGAAATATTTTTGATAGCTTGTTAAAATAGAAGAGAGTCCGGTCGATAAAAACATTTCATAATATTTATCGAACTTGTTAAGTATAGAAGCTATAAGAGTATTTCTATCGATGAGGACGTTTGTTCCGTTAATTTTTTTTGATTCTATCAAAAGAGACGTAGCGATATCTTTAATATTGTCGTCGATATCGTTTTCCGCAATATTAACGTTCATTCCAATTCCTACTATTATATATTCTATAGTCATATTTTGAGTAGCCATTTCTGTTAAAATACCGCATACTTTTTTTGAATTTATAAGTAAATCATTAGGCCATTTAATCTGAGGGTTTAAAGAAGCGGTTTCAGTAATCGCGTCGGCGGCCGATACCGCTGCCAATATCGTCATGCCCTGGGCATTTTCCGGAGTTATCTTAGGTTTTAATATTATAGACATGTATATATTACAGGCACAGGGAGACGTCCAAAATTTTCCGTTTCTGCCTCTGCCTTTTTCTTGATAATCCGCTATTACCACGCTTCCGTTTTTTACGCCTTTAGAAGCAAGATCTCTTGCTAAAGTATTAGTAGAATCAACCTTTTGTTCATAATATAAATTTTTGCCTATAAAAGAACTTTTTAATTTTTTTTTGATTTCAAAAATATCGATATAATTTATTTCTTCCATTAAAAACCCCTTGTTTAAAATAAAATTTCTATTTTGTGCAAATTTGTTATAGGGACAGAATTGAATTCTGTCCTTCTGTGCAAATTTGTTATAGGGACAGAATTGAATTCTGTCCTTCTGTGCAAATTTGTTATAGGGACAGAATTGAATTCTGTCCTTCTGTGCAAATTTGTTATAGGGACAGAATTGAATTCTGTCCCTATAATATATAATATATATTTTATAATATTTCTATTAAAAAATTAAGATAAATTTACAGGACGAAATTTAGCGAAAAATCAGCCGGCATAACGGAATTAGTAAGGGATCCCATAGAAATATAATCTACGCCCGTTTTTACCGCTATATCGCGCAATTTTTCTACGGTCATATTGCCGGAGGCTTCGGTGAGAGCGGCATTATTTATAATTTTAACCGCTTTTTTCATCGTATCTATTTTCATATTATCAAGCATTATTATTTCTGCTCCGGCTGTAACCGCTTCCCTTACTTCCGCAAGGCAAGAAGTTTCTATCTCGATTTTAAAATTAAAACCTGAATATTTTTTTTTTACCGCGCCTATTGCTTCCTTCACGCCGCCGGCAAGTTTAATATGGTTGTCCTTAATAAGTATTCCGGAAGACAAATCGAATCTGTGATTTTCTCCTCCGCCGATTTTAACGGCATATTTTTGCAGCAATCTTAAACCCGGTATGGTTTTTCGGGTATCTAAAATTTTAGTTTTTAAACCGCGCAATTCTCCGGAAGCAATGCTAGACGCAGTTGCAATCCCTGACAAGTGCTGAAGAAAATTAAGGGCTGTCCTTTCGCCGTAGAGAATATCGCCTGCCTTCGCTTTAAGATGCAAAACTTTCTGCATTGCATCGATTTTTTCTCCTTCGCTGCAATAAAAATCTATGGCATAATCGTTTTTTGTAACAATTTCAAATACTTTTGAAAATATATTAAGCCCGCAAACGGTGCACGCTCTTTTTGCGATAACTTCGCAGTTCATAACCGGATTATTTTTTTCCGACAAGACGGCATCTGTCGTTATATCCCCCCACTTTATATCTTCGTTTAAGGCGTTGTATATAAGAGGTTTTATTTGGAAGTCTAATATCTGCATTTATTTTTAAGACTGTTTAATTTTTTCTATTTCGTCTTTGACTATCTTTTCAATAATATCTGGAAGCATTTTTTTCACTGTTTCAATAATATCGGGTTTAATTTCGCTAATGACTGTTTCTATAGCATTTTTAAGATAAGAATCCATATCGGCAAGATTCTGTTCGTTTAAAATTTTCAATTTTAATTCTCCTTTTTTTTCGGTTGAAGTTTTTTCTTCGCTTAACGCGATATTGAATCCGGCAAAAGGTTCATTGAAATCCTGATTATTCGGCTGTTGTTTCTCGAGAGCCGCCAAGTGTGGTTCGGACGCTTCTTCTGTTCCTTTTAAAGAATCGGCGTTAATTTCAAGTCCGCTTTCCGGAGCGCTAAGATCAAAAATACCGTTATTTATATCATCTGCATTATTATTAATATTAACGTCTATGGAAGTTTGATTTTTATTTGACCCATAACCCGTTAAACTATTTTGTTCCGCAACATTTATTTGTTCGGACGCTTCTTCTGTTCCTTTTAAAGAATCGGCGTTAATTTCAAGTCCGCTTTCCGGAGCGCTAAGATCAAAAATACCGTTATTTATATCATCTGCATTATTAACGTTCCGCGATGTTTGATTTACGTTTATAGAAGACATTAGTTCGTTAAGCGGATTAGGCTCGAAAGAATCTGAAGATTCTATACTCCATAAAGTATCGGCAGATTTTTCAATTTCTTCCGTCTTCCGTATATCGTTTTCCTTGTCGGTATTAATCTGTTGAGTTTGCGGCTCTAATGAAGTTTCCTGAATCTTTTCGTATGAAAACGGTTCCGAAATTTTTATTTCCGCAATATCGGTCGGTTCTTCAGTTTTTTTAATATCGGAAGCCGGTTCCGTTTCCAATTTATTTTGGGTTCCGGTAATCGATATAGGCGCTTCATTTTTTTCTTCTCCGGTTTGCGTTATATCATAGGCTGAGCTTGTTTCAATTTCCTGCATCCGAGTTGCGCCTGCTGTCGTTTCGGTTTTGGATATAATATTCGAATCTTCTGCAGCCGAAAGCCGGACGTCTTTCTTGTTTAATTCTTCAAATTCTTTGAATATAGCATCGTCTTTAAATAAATTTTCAAACGCCTGGCTGAGTTCTGCCGATTCGATATCTGAATTTTCGGTATCCGACGCCGCATTTTCATAGCCGCCCTCATTATTATTATCTTTCTTAGGCGATAAAGCATTTGATATGTTTTGAAAATCTAAATTTTCGTTATTTTTTTTAGTTTCAAAATCTGAAATGTCGAATACTTTATCGCTTTTAATAACATTATTTTTAGCCGCGTACTTAATTTTGTTTAAGTCGTTTTTTTTGTTTTCGGAAGCGATATCTCCCGAAATTTTTCCGGATTTATCTTCGTCGGGAATAGACAGGGTTTTTTTTACTTTTAAAATAAACGTATCTTTGTCGAACGGCCTGTATATAAAGCCGTCCGTTTTTAATTTAATAAGAACGTCTCTCTCCTTATCGGACAAATCAGAAGGAACTAATAGAAGAAGGGGAGTTTCTGCAAACTCTTTGCTTGTTTTAAGTTCCGTTATGCTTTTCTTTAGATCGGTGTCGATAGAATTATAGCTCAGTACTATAATATCAGGCTTAAAATTTTTTGCAACTTTGTAAATAGACGAAGGTTCTTTAACAAGATTGAGGTTGAATTCGGTATTGTCCTGTAGTATCGCAGTTATAGCTCTTTGCATCGATTCGCTTTCGTCTATAAAAATTAAATTATACGACATAACAACCTCCGTCATCTTTAAAATATTTATAATTTTTGGTACAATATAAAATTACTATATCAAATACGGCTTAGATTAATTTTAATATTTTTAAATAATATAGTCAATAATTTTAAAGCAATTTTTAAAATAATAAGATATATAAGACAATATGTCAACTATAGATAGATATATTTTTAAGCAGATGATTTTTCCGTTTATTTTCGGTCTGGTTATTTTCACTTTCAGCGTTACGATAAACCGCATTCTTTTGTTGACGCAGATGGTTTTAAATAAAGGCATCAGCATATCTGCCGTTTTAAAACTTGCAAGCTTGACAATACCTGATTTTATGATAATAACCTTGCCCGTATCTTTTTTGCTTGCATTACTTGCTGTTTTCGGCAAGATGACGCAGGATAACGAAATTACTGCGTTAAGGGCTTCCGGAGTAAGTATTTTCAGGCTTACTAAACCTGCAATTTTATTTTCCCTCATACCGCTTGTTTTTTCTATACTTTTTTCGTTTTATATAGCACCGAGGTTCAATTTTTTTTTTAGGGTCCTTGCGGTTAAAGAAGTTAAAAAAGCCGCCCTTTCCGCATTGAAAAAAAATTCATTCACTAACAGGTTTGGAGGGCTTAACATTTTCGTTAAAAGCGTAAATACGCAAAAATCTACGCTTAAAGGAATTTTTATATTAAATAAAGTTCGGAATAATCCTGAAACTTTAATTGCAAAAAGCGGCAATATTAAGTACGACAGGAAACGTAATACTCTGTCTTTTTATTTGAAAAACGGCACTATACAGAATCAGGAGCCTGATTCTAAGAATTTCTGGATTATGCATTTTAAAACTTATAAAATTAACGTTAAGCTTAGCGGACTTTCTATACCCGGCAAAAATAGCTCTATTCATTTTTTGACTTTTTCTAAACTTTTACGAAAATATATCGTTCAGAAAAGTCCGGAGATGAAAAATATTTATCTTGCATATCTTTATAAAAAAATAGCAATACCGGTTGCGACGCTGTTTTTTATATTCATAGGTATGCCGCTCGGCACCCTTCTTGAAAAAAGAAGTTTATTCCTGGCTATCTCATATACTATAATATTTGTAGTTATTTACTATGTTTTATTTACTTCCGGTTTTTATATGTCTTTGAACGATAAAATTAATCCTTTTATAGGAGTTTGCGGCGCCGATTTATTTCTTGCCGCCTCAGGTTTCGTGCTTTATATTAAAGCTTCATTAAAATAATTATGAAAATACTCCAAAAATACCTTTTAAACGAATTTTTAAAATATTTTGCCGTAACTATAATAAGCCTGGTATTTTTTTACGTAACTATAGATTTTATTTCTAACATTGGGGCATTTACGAAACACTCTCCAGAATTTCAGTATATAATCATTTATTATCTTTATAAACTTCCCGAAATAATATACAGAGTATTGCCGCTCTCGATTCTTTTATCCACCCTTTTATCTATTTCCGCTTTCAATAAGAACAATGAGATTACCGCCGTGAAATCGTCCGGACTCAGCATGCTGAAATTTTTTGCTCCGCTGATTGCACTCGGTCTCTTTATATCGGCTGCATCATTTTTGCTTTCAAACTTCATAGCCGTGCGCACAAATGTTTTAAGAAGAGTAGTTATGCAGAGAGATATCAATAAAAACAAATCTTTCAACGAAAAATCGGTTTATAAATATACGACCAAAAATATTTTAATCCATTACAAAAGAAGCATAGTTACGGCGGAGATTATGAATCCGTCCGATAAAACTATAAAAGGCGTTAACGTTTACGTTTTTAACGATAAATTCATTCTTTTAAAAAGATATATTGCAAGGTCAGGGCGTTTCGGCAACAAAGGCCTTGTATTAAGAGCCGGACAGGTCGACGGTTTTAATATGAAAAACAAAAGCGGCGGATTTGAGCAAAAATATTTTAAAGCTCTTATAATTCCAGTTTATCTTAATTTAAATTTTTTCAGGTCAAATACTCTTAGGCCGGAGTTTCTCTCTATAATAAATCTTTCAAAGATGGTCGCAGTAGCAAAAAAATCCGAATCGGGTTTAAGCTACGTACTTACGAGTTACTATTCCAAACTGTCGTTTCCGCTGATAAATTTAATTCTAATACTTATAGGAATATCGATAGGGCTTATGCTCGGTAAAAAAGGCAATTCCCCCGTTTCTATAGGGATAAGCATCGTATTTGCTTTTACATGGTGGGTTATAAATTCGATATCTCTGTCTCTGGGCGAATCCGCCCAATTAAGTCCTTTTCTTGCGGCTTTCATGGCAGACATAATATTTATGTCGTTTGCGATATATCTTATAGCGGGTATCGATTAATTAATGTTGGCAATGCCGAAATATAAAATTATATTACAGTTCAATGCTTAATCCGTCGTAAGACGGTATTAGTTTTTCGGATTTGCAGGAGCATATTTCTTTTATTTCGTCGTAATCTATGTTATGCCCCATATGCGTGAAATAAGTTCTGGACGGGTTTATTTTTTCGGCAACGTTAATAGCTTCGGCTATGCTGAAGTGCGTTTTGTGAGAGTCGAACCTGAGGGCGTCTATCATTAACACGTTTAACCCCTTAAGCAAACCCAAAGAAGATTCCGTTATAGACGATACGTCGGTAATATAGGCGAAGTCGTTTATTCTGTAGCCGTTTATTAAATTTTTGCCGTGATATACGGGGACGGGAGTTATAAATAATCCGGATTTGATTTCAAAGGATTCTTTTATAATATTAGGGATTAGATAAGGCTTGCTTGATTCGGTTTTTTCTTTAAATATATAGTCGAATTTATCTTTAATAAAATTTACCGCCGTTTCCGAGGCGTAAACCGGTATAAATTTGTTGTCCTGTTTTTTTAAGTAATTAAACATTCTGAGGTCGTCTATGCCGAAAATATGGTCGGCATGCGTGTGAGTATATAACACCGCATCGATGTTTGCGATATTAAATTTCAAAGCTTGCGTTCTTAAGTCAGGCGCCGTATCTATTAATATATCGAAATTATTTTCGGATATAAGTATAGAAGGTCTCAAACGTTTGTTTTTTGGATTTTCCGAAGCGCAAACTTTACAGCGGCATCCTATTAACGGAACGCCGGTCGAGGTGCCGCAACCGAGTACTAAAATTTTCATATATTTTTATGATACAATAAAAAAGGAGTTAAAGCAAATAAGGCAATAAAAAAATGGATAAAAAAAATTCCGAAAAAGTTAAGATAAAAAGGGAAATTATTTTTGCGGCTATAATTTTCGCGCTCGTCGTTTTTTCTACTTTTGAAGAACTGCGCATGATATCTTTTTCGAACATTTCCGTAACGTCTAAGATTATAGTTTATGCTTATATAAATATTACGGTAGTCCTTTTTTTACTTATGTCGTTTCTTGTATTGAGAAACGTTATAAAATTAATAATAGAAAGAAAAAGAGGAGTAATAGGCGCAAAATTAAGAACTAAACTCGTGGGACTGTTTGTTATAGTAAGCGTGGTTCCTTCCTTGTTTATGTTTATCGTAATGATTGCTACGGGTTTTGCCGCAAATATTATAAACAAGTGGTACACTTTCAGGTTAGAAAAAGCCATGGATTATACTTCGGCTATAATCAGGCATAAAAGTGCCTTGATAAAAAGCGCAAAAGACGCGGCGGTAAACCGTAAAATTGAATGGCTCGAGCATTTTTACAGGGAGTATTCGCAGATAAGGTTTATAAAAAACCCTATGGAAACCACTTACCTTATTTTCTTTTCTATATTTACGCTTATCGTCCTTTTTATTTCATCATGGGTTGGCTTTTATTTGTCGAAAAAAATGACTAAGCCTATTATAGATCTTGTGGAGGGCACAAAAAAGGTGGCTTCGGGAGACCTAGATATCAAAGTTTCGAAAGAAAGCGACGACGAAATAGGAATGCTTATAAATTCGTTTAATTTGATGGCTTTAGATCTAAAAAAGAATAAGGAGGAGATAGAAAAAGCAAATATAGATTTAAAAAACGTCAATGAAGAAATCGAAAGAAGAAGAAGGTTTATGGAAGTAATACTTAAAAACATACATGCAGGCGTCATAGGCATAGATTCCACCGGCAAGGTTAGAAGCATAAACAATGCCGCAGAAGATATGTTCGGTATAAATTATAAAGATGCTATAGGCAAGAATTATAAAGATGTTTTTGCAAAAGACATTTTTTCGGATATCAGAAGCGTTATAAAAGGACTTGCAAAAACTGGCAAAGAAAATCTTACAAAAGAAATAAAATTGAATATAGACGGAGCTTTGAAGGTATATATAGTCAATATTACTACGATGAAAGACGAAGCGGGAAATTATATAGGTTTTATAGTGGTATTAAACGATACTACGGATATGATGAAAGCGCAGAGAGTTGCGGCATGGGAAGAAGTAGCAAAAAGAATGTCGCATGAAATAAAAAATCCCCTTACGCCTATTCGTCTTTCTGCAGAAAGATTAAAAAGAAAATACGGAGAAAAAATATCGCTTGAAGATAGCACTTTCGGCGAATTGGTAAACACGATTATAAAGGAAGTTGACGACTTAAAAAGTTTGGTAGATGAATTTTCGCTTTATGCAAGGCTTCCAAA
>JAJYHI010000078.1 GCA_021784835.1 bacterium | reverse complement strand
ATAATTACTAAATTATTTAAAAAAAAAATAAAAATAAAGGTGTCAGATTTATTTATTTTCTTACTTACGTCTGCGTTTGCTGGTTTTGAGAAATATAAATAAAGGTGTCAGATTTATTTATTTTCTTACTTACGTCTGCGTTTGCTGGTTTTGTAAATAAAGGTGTCAGATTTATTTATTTTCTTACTTACGTTTGCGTTTGCTGGTTTTGAGAAAAAGGCGTCGGATTTTAATTGACTGTTTAGTATGCGGAAAATAAAATCCGACGCCTTTTTCTCATGCTGAAAATTAAGTGCGTGCATTAAAAAAAGATTAAAAAGGCTGCTAATAGAAAAATGAAATCTAAATATATTATGATACAGGGAACGTCTAGCTCCGCCGGCAAGAGCGTTCTGACCGCCGGATTTTTAAGGTATTTTGCAAACAGAGGGGTAAACTGCTCGCCTTTTAAATCCCAGAATATGTCGCTTAACAGTTTTATTACGGAAGACGGTTCCGAAATTGCCGTTTCTCAAGCGGTACAGTCCCAAGCCGCTTTTAAAAAACCGTTGAGGCAGATTAATCCGATTTTAATAAAGCCTTCTTCCGACACCGAAATGCATCTGGTTCTGGACGGAAAACATTTCGGCAATATGAATTTTGAAGAATACAACGCCAAAAAAAGTTTTTTTTTAAAAAAAGCATCCCAGTCTTTCGATTTTTTAACGGAACGCAACGAACTGGTTATAGCGGAAGGCGCGGGAAGTCCGGCTGAAATAAATCTCTATAAGTATGATATCGCCAATATGGGTTTTGCCGAAATTTATAATATGCCCGTAATTTTAATCGCAGATATAGAAAGAGGAGGCGTTTTTGCGTCTTTATACGGAACGGTAAAACTGCTGAAACCTAAATGGAGAAAATTGGTCAAAGGTTTTATAATCAATAAGTTCAGGGGTAATATTTCAATACTGAAGCCCGGCATAGACGAGATAGAAAAAAGTTTAAATATACCATGCGCAGGCGTAATTCCTTATATTAAAAATATTCATATAGAGGCGGAAGACAGTTTAAACCTTAAAAATGACTTAAGCGGATCCGATATATACTCTGATAACGGCGGAAAAATTAAAATAGGAATAGTCCGCTTAGAGCATATTTCAAATTTTAACGAATTCGACCCTCTTTTTTTTGACGAAAGGTTTCATCCCGTTTTTTTCGATGCAGTTCCCATTGGCGAAGCCGGTGAATTTGATATTATAATAATACCGGGAACTAAAACTACCGCTTCGGATTTAAACCAAATTAAAAAATCGGGAATTTTTGATTATATAAAAAGATTCGAAAAATTTAAGAAAGGTATTATATTAGGGATTTGCGGCGGTTTTCAGATGATGGGAAACATAATAAAAGATCCTTATAAACTTGAATCCCGTAAAAATTCGGAGAATTTAGAAACCGTCGGCGGTTTCGGTTTTTTTGGACTTGAAACGATATTATCGGACAAAAAAATAACCGTTAGCGGAAAGTATGATTTTAACGGCAGTTTCCTTGACGGTTACGAGATTCATAACGGAAGGAGTTTTTTAAAAGACGCAGAGAATGTGAAATTTGACCGTCATCAAGGCGGTAAAGGCATTTCGTCTTTTTTACTTAAACAGGTCAACGATAATTCGGACGGTAAATGCGCTTTAGAATTTTCGGATAAAAACGAAGTTTTATCGCTAATCTCTATAGATGGAAGAAAAATAGGAACTTATGTTCACGGATTGTTTGCCGATAAAATATTTAGGGATTTTTTAGAAGAACTTGTAAACAAAAACAATAAAAATAAAAACTATAAATATATCTTGCCGAATAATAATAATCGCGATTATGCAGACGTGAGAAACGAAAGTTTTAACATTCTTGCCGATAATATAGAAAAATACGTCGATATGAAACTGTTTAAAGAAATAACGCGCATTTAATCCGTTTATATTTATATTAAAAGAATTTCCGAGAAGACAAATAAGTTCCCGCAATGCCCGATATTAAGGCAATTAAAAAGACGGCGGCAATCTGCGCAGAGTTTAAAAAAATTATTTTTATATGGAAAAAATTTAAGAAGGCGTCGAACCCGTAAAATATAAATATTTTATAAATTGAGTAAAGCAGCGAGATAGAAACTAAAAAAGCTAAAACGGCGCCTATTTCGCCTTCTATAAACATAGGTACTCTTATATAGCCGTCGGTAGCTCCTATAAGTCTGAGTATCTCTATTTCGTTTTGTTTCCGCAATATAACAAGCTTTATTGCGCTATACGATATAAAAACTGACAGAATTGAGAGGAATAAAAACAGAATAAGACCTATGACTTTAGTAAAAAACATGAACTGTATTATTTTATTTTCGAGCATTTTATTGTAGTAAACTAATTTAATTCCTTTAAGGGAAGTCAGCCTAAGATAAATATTGCTGAGAAAAATAGCGCTAACGGCGCTTTTTTTAAAATGGATTTTAATAAACGAAGGCATATAATTTGGGTTTATGTTTTTTAAAACAGATGTAAGATTTTTTAATCTTTTCGATAAAAATTCCATCGAAGATTTTTTGCCGTAGTATTTAATTTTTTTAATTCCGTTGATTTTATTTATAAAATTAATTATATTCTGCCTGTTTTTTTTGCTTGCCCCGCTTTTCAAAAAAACAATCATAACGCTATTTTTTTGAAAAATATTCATGTAGTTATAAATATTCGCATAACATAACAGAAAAAAAAGCATTATGAAAAACGAAAAGGACATTATTAAAAAAGCGAAAACATTCCCCGAAATATTAGATTTAATATTTAAGAACGCAATTTTAAAATAATTTATTAAATATTTAAGCTTTTGTGATATCAATTACCCTTGCCCTGCCCGTATTAGCTATTAGATGTTTATCGTGCGTAGCCAGCATTACCGTAGTGCCTTTATTGTTGAAAGATTTTATTATATCGATTATTATTTTAGAAGTTTCTTCGTCTAAGTTTCCGGTAGGTTCGTCCGCAAGCAGGACCTGCGGATTCTGCACCAGCGCTCTTGCAATGGCAACCCTTTGCTGTTCTCCGCCTGAAAGGCTTAACGGATACTCATCTTTTTTTGAATAAAGCTCGACGGCTTTAAGCAGTTCAGAAACGTTTTTCGTTATAACGTCTCCGAAAACGCCCGAAACCTCAAGACCGAGCGCTACGTTCTGGAATACCGTTCTTTTTGGAAGAAGCTTAAAGTCTTGAAAAACAAATCCTATTTTTCTTCTTAAAAAAGGTATCTCGGATTTTTTGATATCGTTAAGCTCCGTTCCCATAAATTTTACCGCGCCGTGCGTCGGCTTTTCCATGGCTATAAGCATTTTGAGGGTAGTGGTTTTACCTGCTCCGGAAGGTCCGGTAATAAAAATGAATTCCCCTTTGTTTACGGTAAAATTTAAGTCTCTTAAAATATAGTTTTTATCGTAATTTTTATAAACGTGACTGAATTCAATCAAATATAATGCCTCTATTTTCTTATTCTATAATTTTATAAATTTGTCGATATGATTTCTAAATTTTATTGCCGCCGCCAGCGGATCGTCTGCATTTGAAACTGCGCCTATTACCGCAACTCCTCCCGCTCCCAATTCCGCAAGTTCTTCTATTTTGTCTTCCGTAATGCCGCCTATTGCAATGACCGGTATATCGACCGAGGAACATATGGAGTTAAAAGTTTCTTTAGCCATTGCGTCTCCGGCATCCTTTTTGGAATACGTCTTATATAACGGTCCGGCGCCTATATAATCGGCTCCGTCTTTTTCCGCCGCTTCGGCCTGTTTTACGTTTTCCGCGCTGACGCCTACTATTAAATTCGGAAAAAATTTTTTAATTTTATCGGCTGGAAAATCGTCCTGTCCTACATGTACTCCGTCTGCGCCGACAATGTGCGCAATATCCGGTCTGTCGTTTATAATAAAGAGGGTTTTACCTCTATTATTTAAATTATCCAACTTTTTTTTTAAAAAAACTGCGCAATCATAAAGACTGCGTGATGAAATATTTTTATTTCTTAACTGCAATACGCCGGCCGAACTTCCAACCGCCGCCGCCGCTATTTCGCTAAGATATTCAAAGCGTTCTTCAAAATCGAAATCTTTCGTTATTATTTGAAAATTAATAGTTTTCATATTATCATATATATGATAATATATTATACATTTTTTTCAATAAAATTTTTCTTGACAAAATTCTTCACTAAAAATAGAATAAAAATGTTAAAGGAGGTGATAAAATTTGAAAAAGCTTACAGTATTAGTCTTAGGAGTATTTTTAGTCGTATCGGCGCTTGCATTTTCTGGCTGCGCAAAAAAACAGCCTGCTAAACCGGCTCCTAAAGCTCCGGCGGCTCCTGTTGCTCCTGCTAAAAAAGCGGCAGCTAAAGCTCCTGCAGCTCCCAAAGCTCCTGCTAAAAAAGCGGCAGCTAAAGCTCCTGCAGCTCCCAAAGCTCCTGCAGCTCCCAAAGCAAACAGCTAATGTTTTGAAATTTAAAATTTTTAAGCCGCTTTCTATGCAAATGCAAACCGGCATAGGAAGCGGAGTTTAATTTTACAGATAAAATATAATATTTCTATTTTTAAAATTTTGAATTAGGATTTAATCCTTATTTTTTATTACCGCCGCAGATATTTTGCTTTTCCGCTTATTTTTTAAAATCTAAAAAATTTTTACAATACATAACATAAACAACATATTTATGTTAATTTATTATTTTTTATACTACACAAAAAAACTTCCCCTTAACTTATAATATAGCTTTGAGACGCTTTTGCAAGAGAAAGAAACTAAATTATCTAAACTTATCAAGCTAAAAGATAAATTTTTAAATTTAAAAATTATTAAAAAAGCAATAATACCAAAAATAATTCATGTTAATAACTTTTAAAATGTCTATTCCTTAGACAAATTAAAGGTTGACAACATACCAAAAATAATTCATTGACAGAGTAAACATTTTATGATAAATATTAATTTATCATTTTATTAACATTTTAAAAAAATGGAGGAAAAGTAATGAAAAAGGTTATGAAGTTCTTTAAGTTAAAACTTTTGTTTTCATTGGTTTTTGCGTTTCTATCGGTTTTTTTAATTGCCGACAGCGTGTTTGCAGCTGATTACGGAGTGTTTACCAATGTTGCCGTAAATGTTCCCGGAAGCATTTCTTCCGTAACGCAAAAAGTAGAAAGCGCTTTGAACGCGCATAATTGGAAGGTTATAGGCAGGTTTAACACTTCGCTTCCGTCGGGAGACTCTTATCATTCAACGGTTATAGTCGCAACCGACAGTGTTTACGACAAATATATGGTGGATAACGGGAACTATCCTCTTGGAGCTTTTGGGCTGCCTTTAAGAGTAGCAGTTTATACTACGCCGAATCAGGGAATAGTCGTGAGTATGGTAAATTTACCTGCGCTGGCAAGGACTTTTTCGGGTAATTCTTATGTAGCTTATGCAGTAGAAGTAAATAACTATTTGAAAAGCATAATAAGAGAAGCGATAGGCGGAACGCCGTCAAACACCCAGTACGGACCTATGAGAACAGGAAGGTTTCCAGGCGGAATAGGCGGAGGCTCATTCCCCGGAAGCGTCGACCAGATATCCAACTATTCCGGAAGCACCGATTCAAATTTGCTTGGAGTAGCCGATTTAGTTTTAAAGGGCATAGGGCGTAATAACGGCGGATGGCATTTAGTTTACAAGATAGAAAAGCCTTCTATAGGATTTATAGAAATAGGCGTCACTAGAAATTCAACGGAAAGACATTCAATAGAAATAGACAGCGGTGCAAGGGCTACTTCATCAGATAAGTTTCCCGGCATCGACCACAGTTCGTCTTATCCCGTTGAAATACTTATATACAGAGCAGGAAATTATACCGATGTTTCTATACTAGGAGAAATGTGGAGAATGAAATATTATTTTGCAGACGCTGGTATGATGGCTTTTATGACCCATATGGGTATGCCTAGTTCCATTCAAGGATCTCTAAAGCAGATGATTTTATACGGACTTGCATATTAAAAATACGGCACAGTCCGGTAAGTCTGTCGTGCATCTGTAATTTTAAAGCCTGGGCTATTTTCGGAAGAAATGTGCATCATAGAAAAGAAAAGACCGAATATATTTTTAATTTATTAAACTCTTGTTAAATCTATAATGAAGGGCTCAAAGGCTTTTGCCGCGAGCCCTTTTTGTTTAACAGTTTTAATCTTGATATAAAATTTCATTCTTTAAAATAAATAAATTAACCGCTATTTGCAATAAAAATTTTTCTTGACAAAATTCTTCACTAAAAATAGAATAAAAATGTTAAAGGAGGTGATAAAATTTGAAAAAGCTTACAGTATTAGTTTTGGGAGTGTTTTTAGTCATATCGACTTTTGCATTTTCGGGTTGCGCAAAGAAAGCAGCGGCTCCGGCAAAACCTGCAAAACCTGCAGCAGTTAAAAAAGCGGCAAAACCGGCTAAAAAAACAGCTGCAAAAACCGCAAAAAAAGCGGCAAAACCGGCTAAAAAAACAGCTGCAAAAACCGCAAAAGCAAAAAGCTAAGGCTAAAGATTTAAATTCGTCCAGCTATCATTTCAATGCGTTATTAAATGAAAATGGTGGCTGGATTTTATTTTTATAAATGAAGAAAATTATTATTAATAATAAACTATTGTTTTTTTTTGCGATATTTCTATCGGTATCGCTTTCCTATTATTGCCGCAATAGCTTCGCCGCACATAAGCCAAATATAAACACGCGTTTGAAATACAGCTCCGTAATTAAACGCCTTACATTTTATAAAAAAGAATTATCCTTAATATCTTCTAAAATATCGCGCAGCGATTCTGCCGTAAGCAATCTGAAAAAAAAGATTAAGAATGATGAAAAGCAAATAAAAAAAATAAAAAAGAAAATAAAAAAATACGGACTGCTGATAGAGGATTTAACCGAAAAAATTTTTATTATCAACAAAGAGTATAAGTTAGACGGAATAACGCCGTTTAAAAACGAAAGCAATGCCTATATAATAAATTATCAGTTAAAAAATTTACTAAAAAAAGAAGAAACAAAACTCTTAAAACTCGTCAGGCGAAAAAATAAATTTTTAAGATTAAAAAAATATTTAAAAAACGAAAAAAACAGTCTTATTGCCGACGTTAACGGCGTAAAACGCTCTAAAAAAAGGTTCAAACAATTGATAGCAGGTTTAAATATATATATAAAGTCGTTAAAAATGAAAAAAGATAAAAATTATAACGGTTACCAATCTAAAAAACCCGGAAATAAGAGCAGAGACAATAAAAAGAATAGACTTTTAAAACGTAAAGTTATAAAATTGATTAAGAATTTAAAAAATAAATCCCGCAATAGCGGTGTAATATTCCAAATAATAAAATAAAGAGGTGAAGCATGTCCAACATAAAATACCGCTTAATATTTTTGTTTTCGGCATTATTTATTTTATCTATATCCTCCGTAAATTGCGTAAAAGTTTATGCCGCAGCAAAGACCGAACATAAAGCCGCCGTTAAAAAATTTAATTCAAATACCGTTAAAAATTTAAGGCTGTTTTCAAAAGTTTACGCGTTGATAAAAAACGACTATATAAAAAAAGAGCCGTCGAAAAAACTTATATTTGGAGCGGTGGAAGGCATGATATCTACTCTTGACCCCCACACCTATTTTCTAACTCCCAGCGAATTCAGGCAGATGAAATCAGAAACGTCCGGCGAATTTATAGGCATAGGCGTAAAAATATCTACCAGAAAAGGATACGTCGTTATTATTTCGCCGATAGACGGTTCTCCCGCCGCAAACGCAGGAATAAAAGCAGGCGACGTCATAGAAAAAATTAACGGTATTTCAACGTATCGCATGAATATTATGGAAGCAGTTAAGCTTTTGCACGGAAAAGCAGGGACTTCCGTTACGCTTTTAATAAACAGAAAGGGATTTAAAAAACCGAAAACATTCGTATTGACTAGAGAAAAAATATTGCTTAAAAGCGTAACCTATATGATTCTTCCGCATCACATAGCGTATGTCAGAATTTCAAGTTTTCAGGAGCATACTAATTCGCAGCTTTTGAAGGCTTTGAAGATTATAAGCGCTAAAGAACACGGCATTCAAGGACTTATACTGGATCTCAGGAACAATCCCGGAGGATTGTTGAATCAAGCCGTAAAAGTCTGCAGCGATTTTATAAAGAGCGGAGTTATAGTTTATACAAAAGGCAGAATAAAATCTCAAGACGTAAAATATTATGCTTTGGGAAACAAAATACAGCCGGATTATCCTATAGTTGTTCTGGTTAATGCCGGAACGGCAAGCGCCGCCGAGATTACTTCGGGCAGTTTGCAGGCGCATAAACGGGCAATAATAGTAGGCACTAAAACTTTCGGCAAAGGGTCGGTTCAGACGATATTTACTCTGCCCGACGATACCGGCATGGGGCTTACGACGGCTTTTTATTTTCTTCCGAACGGGGTATCCGTTCAAGATACCGGCGTAATACCTAATTTTTACGTTCACAGCTCTAAAGATTTCATATTCGTAAAACCTTTGAGAAAACTAAGGGAAGTCGACTTAATGCATCATTTTAAAAATCCAGAAAACAAAAATATAGCAAACAGGGATAAAGATAAATATAAAACCTTTAACGTTTATTTCAAAAAGGATAATCAATTCAGGTTTGCATACGAGCTGTTAAAGAGCTGGAACGTTATTAAGAATACCGGCACTAAATTAAATTAAATGAAGAATTCCGTAAATTTCAACGATAAAATAATAATTGCTTTAGATTACGGCGATTTAAAACCGGTAAAAAATTTATTAGATAAACTTGAAGGAAGAGCTTTTTTTTATAAAGTCGGATTCGAACTCTTTACTTCTTGCGGAGAAAAAAGCGTTAAATTTATCAAGGAACGCGGATGTAAAGTTTTTTTAGACCTTAAATACCACGATATTCCGAATACCGTTTATAAAGCAGTAAAAGCGGCGGGTAGATTAGGCGCAGATATAATAAACGTGCATGCTTCCGGTGGAACGGAAATGATGTCCGCCGCAAAAAAAGCGGCAGACGAAGCATCGGAAGATGCAGGCAGGCATATAGATATTATAGCGGTTACGGTTTTGACCAGCCTTTCGGACGGCGATATAAATCGGATTTTTTACGATTATAATAAGGATTATGAAGAAGTTATGCAAGGAAAAGGCAATGAATGCAGAGTTAGCAAAAACAGCGCATCTTCCGCTTTAGCAATTCATTTAGCCATGCTGGCTAAAATTTCAAAACTGGACGGCGTAGTGTGTTCCGGTCACGAATCGTCAAATATAAAAAAAACGTTCGGGAACGATTTCAAAACCTTAACGCCCGGCATAAGAACGAAAACCGGAAGCGGTAATAAAATAACGAACTGCGCTAATAATTCCAAAGACGACCAGAAAAGAGTAATGACGCCTTCCGAGGCTTTTAACGCCGGAGCCGATTATATAGTAATAGGCAGAGAAATAACCGGAGCTGCGGATCCCGCCTATGCTTTCGATAAAATTTATGCCGATATAAAAAACAACGTCAAGACGCAAAAAATATGAAATTAATAGTTTACGGCGTAAATACGGTCAGGGAAGCAATTCTTTCGGGCAGTATTAAAAAAGGCGGCAGCGTTTATATAGCTGAAAAAAAATACAAAAGCGGCATAGCGGATAAAAGCTTTATTAATATCGCAAAAGATAAAAATATAAATATTTATTCAAAAAAAGATGCCTCTTTTCTGCAAGAGTTCGGCAAGGAAGCTTTCATAAAGGGCATAGCCGCCGTTGCCGAATATACCGAATCGGATTATGAAAATTTATTAAATAAATCCGAACAAAATACAGGCAAACCGTTTTATCTAATTTTGGACGAAATAACCGACCCTCAGAATCTCGGCTCGATAATAAGAACTGCAAACGGAGCAGGAGTATCCGGAATTATAATACCTAAGGCAAATTCCGTCGGTATAACTTCTTCGGCGGCTTATGTTTCTCAGGGAGCCTTATTTTATGTCGCCGTGGTCCGCGTCGTGAATATTTCCAGAACTATAGCGGATTTAAAAAAGAGAGGCATATGGGTAGCCGGACTTTCGGGGGATGCGGAAGATACTGTATACGATATGGATTTTAACCTGCCCTTAGCATTAGTCGTAGGTTCCGAAGGAAGCGGTTTAAGGCGTCTTACTGCCGAAAACTGCGACAGGATTTTAAAAATTCCGATGGAACGAGGCGTTAATTCCCTTAACGCATCCGTAAGTTTTGCGGTTGCCGCATATGAAGTCGTACGTCAAAGGAAATACGGAGTTAAAAACAGCAGTTAAAAAAATAGCTTGACATTATTTATGCAGTAGTTTAAACTTTGTATTACGGTTATTTTATCTAGTTGTTTAGATAAAAGCCGATATTATTAATTTACAAGCCGTCGTTATTTAAACAGCGGCTTAAGATTCAAGGAGAAGTTAAGTATGAGGTACCAAGGGAAAGTGAAGTGGTTTAACGACAGTAAAGGTTTTGGTTTTATCGAACAGGAAAATGGACCTGATGTTTTCGTTCATTATTCTGCAATTTCGCAGGACGGTTTTAAAACCTTAACGGAAGGACAGAAAGTAGAGTTCGAAATCACCAACGGTGCAAAAGGACCGCAGGCTGTCAACGTAACCAAGGGTTAATCCTTAGTTTATCGTTTTAAGCGGAGTATGCGCGCCACTTGCATTAAAAATAATATAATTAAAAAATAATAAAAATTATAATATATATAAGTTAGCAAGCGAATAAAAGCATACCGTTTTAAAATCATTTACCCCAGTAAATAAATTAAATTTATTGGGGTATTTTTATTTAAAAAAATCGGAGGATAAATAATTGAATTTTCAAGAAAAAATTAGAAATATAGCCGTAGTTGCCCACGTCGATCACGGTAAAACGACTCTTATCGACAAAATGTTAAAGGAAAGCATAAGCAAAAGAGACTTCGAGGCTCTTTCCGAAAGGGCGATGGACAGCGACGAATTAGAAAAAGAAAGAGGAATAACTATTTTATCGAAATGCACCGGCATTAAATATAAAGATTACAGAATAAACATAG
This sequence comes from bacterium, assembly GCA_021784835.1. The sequence continues at coordinate 37,204 of JAJYHI010000078.1, read as the reverse complement.
TAGATACTCCCGGCCACGGAGATTTCGGCAGTGAAGTAGAAAGAGTGCTTGCAATGGTGGACGGAGTTCTGCTTTTAGTAGACGCTTTCGACGGACCTATGCCGCAGACCAGATTTATTCTTAAAAAATGCTTTGAATACAACCTTCACGTACTTCTTGTCATTAATAAAATAGACAGACCCGGAGCGAGACCGGAAGAAGTACTGGAAATGGTTTACGATCTTTTTTTGGAACTCGGCGGGGAAAACGTAAATTTAGATTTTCCGGTAATTTATGCTTCCGCAAAAGAAGGTTACGCTATTAAAGATTTAAAAGTTCAAGGAGAGGAAAGGTTTAAAGACAAGCTTAATCCACTTTTCGATGCAATAATAGATTTTATACCTCATCCGCCCATACTTAATAAACCGGAACTTGAATTTTTAGTCACGAGCATAGGTCATGACGATTTTCTCGGAGCTACGGCTATCGGCATAGTTAAGGCCGGAAAACTTAAAGTAAACGATTCGGTTTATCTTTATAATGCCAAGGATGAATTGATAAAAACAAAACCTAACAAGATTTTTCTTTTCGACGGATTAAAAAGAACGGAAACCGATGAAATTAACGAGGGCGACATTGCTTTAGTAGCAGGTTTGACCGGCGTAAATGCCGGAGATTATATAGTTAACGACAAACCGATAGCGCCTTTGCAGAGAATAAAAATAGACGAACCTGTAATACTCGTTAACTTCATAGTAAACAAAAGCCCTTTTTGCGGAAAAGAGGGAAAATTGGTAACTACGAGGCAGTTAAGGGAAAGGCTGTTTAAGGAAGTCTCTAACAACGTCGGATTAAAAGTCGTCGAAACAGGAGACGAAACGGTATTCGACGTTTACGGCAGAGGTCTTCTTCATCTTTCTATTTTAATCGAAAAAATGAGAAGAGAAGGTTTTGAGTTTGCCGTTTCTAAACCTAAAGGCGTAATAAAAGAGATAGACGGAAAGAAAATGGAGCCGTATGAGCTTTTGTATATCACGGTAAAAGACGAATTTACCGGCGGAGTGCTCGAAAGGCTTTCATCCATGAAAGGCAATCTTCTCGATATGACTAAGGACGATAACGGCAATACCTACCTTGAGTTTGTAATACCTTCAAGAAGCATAATGGGATTTCATAATGAATTTCTCACTATGACTAAAGGTACCGGCACGATGAACCATAATTTTTATAAGTTCGACGAATATGCTTTCGATATTTCCCCCAGGAAAAACGGAGTAATGATTTCCATGGAAAACGGAGAAGCCAACTCTTACGGTTTATATAATCTACAGGACAGAGGAAGCCTTTTCGTTTCTCCGCAGGACGAAGTTTATGAAGGGATGATAATAGGAATACATTCCAAGCCCGGAGATATAACGGTAAATCCCTGCAAGAAAAAACAGCTTACAAATATGAGGTCGAAGGCATCCGACGAAATGATAACGCTTACTCCGCCTATAAGGCTGTCGATAGAATATGCCTTAGAATTCATAGAAGACGACGAACTTGTAGAGTTTACGCCTAAATCTATACGCCTTAGAAAAAAAATATTAACGGAGAACGACAGAAAAAAAGAATCCAGAGGACTTCTTAAGGCTTGACGGCAGATTGTAAATATATTAAATAATATATACAATATATAATATTATATATTGTATATATTTTGTAATTTTTATAATTATTTAAAATTTAGAATCGGGCATATGAGAATTAAAATTTGCGGCGTACAGATGTCTCCTTCTGCGGATATACATTCATCCGCATTGAAAGCTATAGATTTTTTGGCTATGGCGGCAAAAAATAAAGCCGGCATAGTCTGCTTTCCAGAGCTTTTTTTAATGAACTGGTTTCTGCAGAATAATTCTCCCGACAATATGGACGCGCATTATAAAACAGCCGAAGATTTAAACGGAAAAACTATAAGTTTGTTCAGAGAGCAGGCAAAAAGATTTAATATAGTAACAATAGTTCCTTTTTTTGAAAAATTAGAAAATAAATATTACAACAGTTCCGCCGTTATCGACGAAGAAGGCGGAATTGTCGGCGTTTATCGCAAGATTCACCTTCCGGAATTAGAATATTATAAAGAAAAGTCTTATTTTTCAAGCGGCGACGAAATTCCGGTTTTTAAAACTAAATACGGCAATATTGGGATACAGATGGGCTGGGATAATTTTTACCCGGAATCTTCAAGGATTTTAGCGCTTAAAGGAGCGGATATTATTTTTGCGCCGACGGCATCCGCTTTTAATACTAACGGCAAATGGTTTTTGTCTATTTCTGCCTCGGCTTTTCTTAACGGTTTATATATCTTAAGGGTTAACAGGGTAGGCAGGGACAAGCCTTTAGATTTTTATGGAAAGTCTTTTTGCGTCTCGCCCGACGGAAGTATAATAAACGACTTTGCCGGAATAAACGAATGTGCCGTTATTTATAATATCGATACCAATGAAGTCAAATCGGCAAGAGAAAACTGGCCGTTTATGGAAAACCGCGCAAAAACCGCATATAAAGATATCGTTAATTATTAGAAAGACGTGAAAATAAATTTTTTAGACCTGAAAGAATTAAATCCGCCGGCTTCGGCAAATAACGGCGGAAAAGATATTCTGACGGAATATCTTATCGGCAGAATGTTCGATATACATATTGAGTCTTCGCAGACGCTCTGGGACAGAAAAATGTTCGACGAAGAGCTAAAACGAGAAGGTTCGGGATTTTTAATATGTTATTCCGATTCCGGCTCTGCGGACGGCGGCGATAAGCGTCTTGCTTTAAAAAAATTCACCGAAAAAGATATTGAACCCGCCTTAAAAATAGGATTACAATCATTAATCGTCGGTTTTTTTATTTATTATAACGTTATAGACGAAATGCATATACTCGATATCACGGTTTCCAAAGAAATGCAGTCTAAAGGCATAGGCTCTCTGATGTTAAGCAGGGTAATAAAAAAAAATTCGGAAGCCGGAATAAAATATTTCTTTCTTGAAGTCAGAACCTCAAACATTGCCGCAATTAATTTATATAAAAAATTCGGGTTTAAGATATTTATGTTAAGAAAAAACTATTATGAAGACGACGGAGAAGATGCTTTATGCATGGTAAAAGAATCGTAAGCGAAAAATGTCTCGTTACCGTAAATAGAAAAATAAAAGATACCGAAGGCACTTATATTTTAAGAATAAAAAACGATTTTATCGCGGCAAATTTTAAACCGGGGCAGTTTGTTATGGTTAAAATTAACCCCGACGGACTGAATCCTCTTTTGAGCAGGCCTTTTTCGATATTCAATAAATTTAACGATTCGGAATTTGAAATTTTATACAGAGTTTTCGGAAAAGGCACGGAGATATTGAGCAATATTAAGGAAGGAACTTATTTAGACGTTACGGGTCCTTTGGGAAACGGATTTAGTTTAAATAAAAAAAACAAAAACGCGGGCATTAACGTTCTTATTGCAGGAGGTATAGGCATAGCGCCTTTGCATACCATTCCGCTTTTTTTAGGAGAATCGTTATCTGCAGACGCTCAATCTACGGTGCAGGACGAGGAATCGGTAAATTCCGAAAATTCAGTAAATTATGTTAAAACCGTTTTATACTACGGAGCTAAAAAAGCCGAAGAACTTTATTTCAGGCACAGCATTCACGCTATGTTCGACGAAGTTTACTTTGCTACCGACGACGGCTCTTTCGGCTACAAAGGCAGTATCGTAGATCTGCTTTACGAAAATATAGACGTTTATAAAAATTTAGAAAATACGTCTTTTTATGCCTGCGGACCTAAACCTATGCTTAATTCGCTAATTTCCAGATTTTATACGGACGGACTTTCCGGAAAACTGCAGGTATCGCTTGAAGAAAGTTTCGGATGCGGTATAGGCGTATGTTTAGGATGCGTAGTTAAAACTAAACCCGATAATAATGCCGGCAATATATCCAAATCTTCCGTTAATAAAAACTTAAATGAAGATATATCCGAAACCGATAATATTAAAGATAACATATCGGAACCCCCTGTATGTGACGGCATAAACGACGGCGCAAATTCCGGCGTCAGCGGCAAAAGCGTTGAATTTCAGTATAAAAGAGTATGTAAGGACGGCCCCGTTTTTTACGCCTCCGAAATTTTCATTTCCGAAAACGAAAATCCATCAAGTTCTATAAACAAAGCGGGAAAAACGGGTAAAGGCCGCGAAACCGCCGCAGAGCAGTCTTCGGTAGTTGAGCGAAGCAACGCTTCCGCATATTCATCGCTCAAAGACGGCGTTAAAATTGTTTCTCCCGATATTTCGGTAAAACTCGGAAACCTAAAATTAGACTATCCCGTTATGCCTGCTTCAGGTACGTTCGGATATGGAGAAGAATTCTTTGAAATAATAGAATATAATAATTTCGGAGCGCTTGTTACCAAAGGAATATCCCTCAGTCCTTCTAAAGGGAACGAAATGCCCAGAATTTGCGAAACTTCATGCGGCATGATTAATTCGATAGGGCTTCAGAACGTCGGATACGATAAATTTATAGAAGCTAAAATGCCTTTTTTAAAAACTTTAAATAAACCGGTAATAGTTAATTTTTACGGGAGCAGTATAGAAGAATACGCAGAGCTCGCAAAAAAATTGGGGGAAACGGAAGGTATTAGCGCTATAGAAGCAAACATCTCATGCCCGAATATAAAAGAAGGCGGCAGGTCTTTCGGTTCCGATCCGGAAGTAGTATATGAACTCGTTTCTTCCGTCAAGGAAAGTACCGGCGGAAAAATTCCTTTAATAGTAAAGTTGACCCCTATGGTAAACGATATATCTTTTATAGCCGAAGTTTGCGAAAAAGCCGGAGCAGATATTATTTCTTTGATAAATACCTTGCCTGCGGCTAGCATAGACATAAAAACCAAAAAATTCAAACTTAGCAGGGGTTACGGAGGCCTTTCCGGAGCGGCCGTTAAACCCGTCGCCATTAAGCTTGTCGGCGACGTTTATAATGCCGTAAGAATCCCCGTTATAGGAATGGGCGGCATAAGTTCGTGGCAGGATGCGGTTGAATTTTTTCTCGCCGGAGCTACCGCCGTAGCCGTGGGAACTTACTCTTTCGTAAATCCAAAAATAATACCGGAAATTTCCGCCGGATTAAAAAATTATTTGGCGGAAAACGGATTTGACGATATTTATCAAATTATAGGATTAGCGCACGACAGGCGCTAAATTTAAAATGCTTACTTACCTATTTTTATCGCTGTTTGTTATTTTTTTTGCGGCTTCGATTGTGCTTGCCGTTTATTTTGCTTCGTATGTAAAAAAAAGCAAAAAGACGATAGACGGATTAATAGACGCAAGCCGAGATGAAAAGGACGGTCTTATAAAGCAAAATATAACGCTGGAAGAAGAGGCTAAATCTTTAAACGGCAGGCTTGAGGTTTTAGGCGCGGAGCTTAATTCTGCCGCCGTCCTAACCGAAAATCTTAGGGAAGAAAACAAAAATCTGTCTGTAAAAATTTCTGAAATATCGACCGAAAACAAAAACCTGCTTGAAAAGATTGAAAATATTAAATCCGATTACGAAGACAGATTAAAACGTCAAAAAGATGAATTTCTTGATTTTAAACAGGCTTTTGAAAATCTTTCCGAAAATTTGTCTTCAAAAATACTAGAAGAAAAAAGTAAAAAACTTATAGAAATCAATAAAGACAGCATTAGCGGCATACTTAACCCTCTTTCCGAAAAGATTCTGGAGTTTCAAAAAAAGGTGGAGGAAACTTACGATAAGGAGTCTAAACAGAGGTTTTCGCTTCAAAACGAAATTAAAAAACTCATAGATACCCAAGACGTCATGAAGCAGACGACCGACAATCTTACTTCTGCGCTAAGAGGCAGCGGAAAGGTTCAGGGCGACTGGGGCGAGATGATACTGGAACAGCTTTTGGAATATTCCGAATTAATCGAAGGAATACAGTATGAAATCCAGAAGACCGTAAAAACCGTAAACGAAATGGACGAAAAAATAAATTTAAGGCCGGACGTTATAGTGCATCTTCCAAAGGATAGGGATTTAATTATAGACTCAAAAGTTTCTTTAACGGATTACGAAAAATATATGAGTTTGGCATACGGAAACGGCGCAGATTCTTCGGCGGTTTACATTAAATCCGATTCTAATTCGGATGACGACCCCGAAAAATTTCTTAAATCGCATATTCTTTCGATTAAAAGACACATAAACGAGTTAAGCGACAAAAAATATACAGCCCTATACGGATTAAAAAGTTTAGATTCGGTTATTATGTTTATACCGATAGAGTTTGCTTATACAGCCGCCGTAAACTACGACAGGGATCTTTTGACATACGCATACGGGAAAAAAGTTATAATAGCTACACCCTCCATTATTTTGCTAATCCTTAAAATAGTTTATAATTTATGGATTCAGGAAAAAAGCCATGAGAAAGCGGCAGAAGTGATGACGTTAGCGGGAAACCTTTACGATAAATTTTGTTCTTTTGCTAAAAGCATGGAAGATATAGGAACTTCTATAGAAAAAACATCCGCATCCTATAATAACGCAAAAAGTCTTCTTTCGTCGGGAAAAGGCAATATAATGTCCAGACTTGAAAAAATGAGGCTTCTCGGCGCAAAAACATCCAAAACTCTAGATGCCGCGAAGTTCGACGGAGACGAAAAAGACGATAAAGATTATATACCTTCCATCGAAAACGAGTAAATCCTAAATCCCAAATTTGCCGATAGAAATCTTTGAAACTGTTTCAACATATTATAAATTCTGGATGAGCCGTCGATATTTAGACGGCTCATCCAGAAAAGAAATTTTCTATCGGCAATTTTGGGCAAATTCCTCTTCTGTTTTAAAACCGCCAAAAATGTTATAATAAAACATTATGGATTTATTTAATCTTGTTTCCGAAAACACTCCTGCAGGCGATCAGCCCGTTGCGATTAAAGCGTTAACGGACGGAATAGAAAAGAAAAATTTTCGGTATCAGACGCTATTGGGCGTAACAGGCTCAGGAAAGACTTTTACGATGGCTAACATCATAAAAGAACTGCAAAGACCGGCTCTTATAATAGCGCCCAATAAAACCCTCGCAGGACAGCTTTATTCCGAATTTAAATCCTTATTTCCGGAAAACGCCGTAGAATTTTTTATAAGCTATTACGATTATTACCAGCCTGAAGCGTATGTTCCGTCTAAAGACCTTTATATAGAAAAAGATTCGGCTATTAACGACCAGATAGATAAAATGAAACATTCCGCTACCCGTTCTATCCTTTCCAGACGGGACGTTATAGTTATTGCGTCGGTATCCTGCATTTACGGATTAGGTTCGCCTGAAAGTTACGCCAATATGCTGATTGAGGTGAAAAAAGGCGACGAGATAAACTTAAGCGACGTTTTAGACAAACTGACCGACATAAGATACGAAAGAAACGATATCGATTTTCACCGCGGAACGTTCAGGGTGAGAGGGGATATCGTCGATGTTTTTCCGGCATACGAAGAAGAAGTCGCCATAAGAATAGAATTTTTCGGCAACGAAGTTTCGACCATTGCAGAAATAGACCCGTTAAGAGGGGTTATAATCCGCAGGCTTTCCAAAGTTGCTATATATCCGGCTTCTCATTACGTGGCGGACGAAGTTACGATGAAAAGCGCGGTTAAAACAATAAAAGAAGAATTAAAAGAAAGGCTTATGGAGCTTAAAGCGCTCGGCAAACTTGTAGAAGCCCAGAGGCTGGAACAGCGGACGATGTACGATCTTGAGATGATGCAGGAGATGGGCTATTGTTCCGGTATAGAAAATTATTCGAGGCATTTGACGGGAAGAAAAAAAGGGGAACCGCCGCCTACGCTTTTGGATTATTTTCCCGAAGATTTTATAATAATGATAGACGAATCCCACGTCAGCGTTCCGCAAATCAAGGGGATGTATAACGGAGATATTTCAAGAAAATCTACTTTGGTGGAGTACGGTTTCAGGCTGCCGTGCGCTTTAGACAACCGCCCGCTTAATTTCGAGGAATTTTCGTCGCATATAAAAAATCTTATTTTTGTTTCTGCGACTCCGGCAGACTACGAACTTAGCGTGAGTTCGCAGGTGGTAGAGCAGATAATACGGCCTACAGGATTAATAGACCCTGAAGTCGAAGTAAGACCCGAAACAAATCAGGTGGACGACATTATAGGGGAAATAAAAAAAACGGTCGCGGGAGGCGGCAGGGCGCTCGTTACCACGCTTACCAAAAGGATGTCGGAAGACCTTTCCGAATTTCTTATAGACAGCGGCATAAAGGCAAAATATCTTCACTCCGATATAGATTCGCTCGAAAGATTTAAAATCATAAGAGAGTTAAGGCTTGGAGAATTCGACGTGCTCGTCGGCATAAACCTTCTGAGGGAGGGGCTGGATATTCCAGAAGTCGAATTAATCGGAATTTTAGATGCCGATAAAGAAGGTTTTTTGCGTTCCAAAACATCATTGATTCAGACTATAGGCAGGGCGGCAAGAAATATTAAGGGAAAAGTAATACTTTACGGGAATAATATCACCGATTCTATGAAATTTGCAATTTCCGAAACGGAGCGAAGAAGGAAAATTCAGGAAACATTTAATAAAGAAAACAATATTACGCCGACAACCGTTAAAAAAAATATCGCCGGACTGTTGACTACGATATTTGAGCAGGACTACATAGATTTATCCGGCGGTTTCGACGAAAATTCGCCTCTGATAATAGACCCTAAAGAAGCCGAAAAACTTATTAAAAATTTAACAAAAAAAATGAAAAGAGCCGTAAAAGAACTTAATTTTGAAGAAGCGGCGCATATCAGGGACGAAATCCGCAATATCAAAAAAAATATGCTTTTAATGGATAAAGTTTAAGTTTAGCATTATCCTTATCTAAAAATTGCCGTTGGAAAATTATTTTTTTCTTATTATGATTCAAAAGGATATATTTGTATATATTATCTGTATTTTTTCATTATGAACGAAAATTTGTTTGCCAAGATTAAAGGTATTTCGAGTTCGCCGGGCGTTTATATTATGAAAAATGCCGGTGGCGACGTTATTTACGTAGGGAAAGCAAAAAATTTAAAAAAAAGAGTTTCCCAGTATTTTTCCGGCAAAAATACAGGCGTAAAAACGGAACATTTAGTTTCAAAAATAAACGACATAGAAACTATAATTTCAGGCAACGAACTAGAGGCGTTTTTACTCGAAAACACACTTATTAAGCAATATAAGCCTAAATACAACATAAGCCTTAAAGACGATAAATCATACCCTTATATAAAAATAGCCGATTCTAAAACCGGTTTCCCATTTATAATCAAAACGAGAAGTTTTAAAAAAGGCGACGGGCTTTATTTCGGCCCTTATTCCAGCGCTTTTGCCGTAAACGAGACCATAAAAACCGTCAACAGGATTTTTAAAATGCGGACTTGTACCGATAATAAGTTTAATTCCTGCGCCGCAAAGAAAAAACCCTGTCTTTATTATCAAATAAAAAGGTGTTCGGGACCGTGCTGCGGCTTTGTCGATATTAACGCCTACAAAAAATCTATAGAGGGTATAATACTGCTTTTAAGGGGTAAAAACAGGCAGTTAATAAGAGACATGAAACGGTCGATGGATAAACACGTAAAGGAATTAAATTTTGAGGCGGCGATAAAATTAAGGGATAAGATAAACGCTATAATTAAAATCAACGAAAAACAGGCGGTAGTGTTTAACGAAGAAAAAGATATAGATGCGGCAGGTTTTTATATCCAAAACGACAAAATAGATATAACCGTCCTTATTATTAGAAACGGCAGGGTTACCGGTACGAAAAATTTCTTTTTCAAAAATGTTTATCTTAGGGAAGCCGAAATGCTTTCGGCCTTTTTGGATAGGTACTACGTTAAAAATTTAGAAATTAACGCCGATATTCCCGACGAGATATTTGTTCCCGTGAAAATTGACGAAGAAAATAAAAAAAGCCTTTCCGAGTATATTAAAAAATATTCCGGCAAGAAAGTTAAAATTATAGATCCGGAAAATTTAAAAAGAAATAAGAACAGATATGATACCATTGTCGTTATGGCTTACGAAAACGCTAAAAAGAATTTTTTTGAAAAAAACGGAGGAGATTCTGAGGGAGGCATCGCGCCGACTGCCATATCCGCTTATGAAAGTGCAGAAAACGCCGAATCCGCTGGAGAAGTTAATTATAAAGATGTAAATAAAGGACATTACCTCCGCAATAAAGATAACGTTAATTTTAAAAAACTGCTATTATTGAAAGATATTTTACGCTTAAACAAAACTCCCGAAATTATAGAATGTTTCGATATATCCAATATTTCCGGTACATACGCCGTTGCTTCAAAAGCCGTTTTGAAAAACGGCGAAAAAGATACTTCTTTATATAGGCGTTACAGAATTCAAACCAAAAATACGCCGGACGATTATGCCATGATGTACGAAGCGTTAAGCAGACGTTTTAAAGGCGCCGCGTCGGGCAAAGACCCTCTTCCCGACGTCATTATGGTTGACGGAGGAAAAGGACAGCTTAACGTTCTCGTAAAAGCGGCTAAAGAGTTTACGGATGCGGAGAATATAAAAAAAGAAGATATGCCGGCTCTTATTGCAATAGCAAAATCAAAAGACGGTTACAATGGTTATAATAGTAATACCGGCTCTAATTATAAAAATTTAAAAAGCAAAATAGACCCTTACGAAAAAGGCGGCATCGATAAAATTTATCTTCCTAACAGGAAAAACGAGGTTAATTTCGGTAAAAATAAAGAACCGATACTAATGCTTATGAGATTAAGAGACGAGGCGCACAGGTTTGCCGTCTCTTATTTTTCTAAAATTAAGACAAAGTCCCTGATTACTTCCGACTTGCTAAATATAGACGGAGTAGGTAAAAAAATTTACGGCAATTTAATAAAAGAGCTTGGAAGCATAGAGAGAATAAAAAAATCTTCCGTAGAAGAGCTTACGGCGGTAGAAGGCGTAAATAAAACGACGGCAAAAAATATTTACGATTATTTTCATTCTTAAAATCATTAACGCCCGTTAATTTAAAATTTTATTTTTTTTAACCGGCTTATGAAATAGTCGTTTTCAGATTTTTTTCTTACGGCTATCCTGAAATATTTGTCGTTTAAACCTCTGTAATTACCGCAGTTTCTTATTAAAATACCGCATTCGAGAAGATAATTCTTTAGATTTTTTGCATTTAAACTTTCATTGGTTATTTTGATTAAAAAAAAGTTTGCCGAACCGGGTATTATTCTTAAAAACCTAATTTTTTTTAATTTATTTTCAAAATCTTTTCTTAACTCTTTAATTAACAGTCTGGAGCGTAAAATATAATCGTCGTCGCAGATTGATAAATAAGCTATCTGCTCGGATAGAGACGTAATTTTCCAAGGAATGGACGTTTCCGAAAGAAGTTTTGCCAAAAACGGTTTTGCAAATGCGTAGCCTATCCTGAGTCCCGGCATCGCAAAAAACTTAGTCATAGACCTTATTATTATTAAATTATCAAATTTATACGTGCCGTCTAATTTTTTATCGTCCAAACTTGTTCCGGCAATCAGATGTTTTGCCGAAAAATCTTCGCAAAAATCCATAAAGGATTCGTCTAATATTAAAAAAGCTTTTTTTTCTTTAAGTTTTTTTAGTATTTTTATTATGGTTTGAAGCGGGGTTATATTTCCCGCCGGATTTGAAGGGTTTGCTATGAATACGACATCGTTTTCGACGATGTTTTCGCTTATGCAGTTAATTAGTTTAGATAAACTTTTTTCTTTTAATTCAAAATTTTCCGATAAATAAGTATTAATATGAAAAATTTTAGATTTTTGAAGTTTTGAAAGAGCGGCTCTTTCATATTCATAAAATGAAGGTTCTGCTATGATTACGTTTTTTGGATTTAACCGAGCGGTAATATTAAATATAAGTTCGGAAGCTCCGGCGCCCTCGCATATAAACTGTCTTTCTATGCCGTGATAGCACGATAAAGCGTTAACGAAAAGTTCAGGATAGTTTTTTGGATAATTTTCCGTAAAAAATTTTAATTTATTAAAATCTTTTAAAATTTCGGATGCTTTTGGACTTAATCCAAGAGGGTTTATGTTGGCGGAAAAATCGATTATGCCGCTTTCGTATCCGTAATCGATAATATTTCCGCCGTGAATTTCGTCATATCGCGGATTAACGCTAAAATTTTCGTTTATTGATAAGAAAGCTGTCTGGTTTTTTTCTAACACTGTCGTGTATATATTTTGGACTTATTATTTGCCTGTACATATATTATTGCTTATTTAGCGCTTTTGCAATTTCACTGCTTTGTTTGCGAAAAGTTCCAGAAAACCTGCCGAAGTTTTTACGGCTTCCGGTAAAATTCTGTTCATTGCGTTAAAATATTCTAATTTAGTTTTTGCATACAGCAATTCGGGTAAATAAAGCGAAGAATTATGGGCGTTATAATCCACCCATCCGAAAGGATGCGCGTCTCTGTAATGTCCTTTTAGGGGTTTAAATTTATATATGCCTTTTTCTAATTTTAAATCTGTTTCCAAATAGTGCGAAGACATCCATCTTTCAAAAAGTACGTGTTTTTTTAGAGCAAGATTAGTAGTATGGAAAGGGATGCATAAATCCTGTACAAGATGAACCGCTCCTCCGAGATTTATAAACGATTTTTTAAATCTGCCTTTCTCCCAATCTTTTAACGCTATATTAAAAAGCTGAACGCATTTTGTTCCGGCGTCGGAAAAACCGCTTATATATCCGGCATGCGAATGAGGATAAAGGTAGTGTCCGCCGAACCAGTGAACCCTTAATTTTTTTATAGCAAGCCTGTCTATTATGTATGAGCCGTGATGCATAAGATTGATTCTTTCTTCCGCTTTAATGCCGGAAATTCTATTATCGAGAAGGGTATCGATAACGCTTAATTTAGAATCGTTGTAAAGAAGTTCAAACGTTTTATCTATGCAATAGTTATGTAATTTTGGCTGCATGTTATATTTATATCATATTATAAAAAAAAATCAATAAATATTTGTAAATAAGTATCAAAAATTATATAATATATAAGGTATAAATTAAAATTTAGCAAATAAAAAAAAGGAGAAAAAATGCCTCTATTAAGCGAACAGGATGCCGAGTTCCTGAAAAAAGATTTTAACGAAAAATTAAAAAATAACGTTAAGTTAATTTTTTTTAAAGCCGAAGACGCTTGCCTTTATTGCAAGGAAGTCAAAGATATACTTGCGGAGGTTGTGGGATTAAGCGATAAATTAAGTTTAGAAGAATACGACTTTGACAAAGATACCGATAAAGTTAAACTTTACGGAATAAAAAGAACTCCGGCTATAGTTATCGAAGGCGATAAAGATTACGGAGTAAGATTTTACGGAATGCCGGCAGGCCATGAATTTATGACTTTAGTAAACGGCATAATCAATGTTTCTACTAAAGAAACCGGCTTGTCGGAAAAAACTATCGAAAAATTAAAAGAAATTATAAAGCCGTATAATATTCAGGTATTTGTAACTCCTACCTGACCTCATTGTCCGCCGGCGGCGGTTCTTGCGCACAGTTTTGCTATAGCTAACGAAAATATTACGTCAGACGTAATAGAAATTCAAGAATTTCCTAATCTTTCAGATAAATATGAGGTTTTCAGCGTACCTAAAACGGTAATGAACGAATCCGCCGAAGTTGTGGGTGCGGTTCCAGAATCGGTTTTTCTCGGTAAAGTTATGGAAGGGTATGCTAATCAGCAATAAAATTAAGATATAATCTATAGAATTAAATCTTATTGCTGTATATAAAAATGGAGGCCGTAACGCATATTTTGTTTACGGCCTCCATTTTATTTTTTATTATTATATATTATAGGATGTTTAAAAATTTGAAGATATTTTACGTAATTATTTAAGCTTCAGCATTTTTCTCCGGTGCAATGGTACAAAAGTACCGGAATTTGCGACTGCCTTACTATGCTTTCAGCCATAGAACCCAGAACCAATCTTGTCAGCCCCTTTTTCCCGTGCGTTCCCATAACTATGAGGTCGAATCCTCCTTCTTTAATTTCGTTTAAAACTATGTTTACGGGTTCGCCGTGCGTCAAAACGGTATTAACTTTTATGCCTTTTTTTTCAGCTTCGTCTTTAAGTTTGCTTAATACCGGCTTTTCTTCTTCGACTAAAAGATCCAAGTCGTTTATTCCGCCGCCTGATAAATCCGCTATGTTTTGCAAAGTTTGAATATCTATAACGTGAATAAACGTTATTTCCGCTTTAATTTCGGAAGCAAATTTAATTGCGTTATTTGCGGCATCCATTGACGTGTCGCTGAAATCGACGGGGCATAAAATTTTTTTAAACATTTAATCTCTCCTTTTTATTTAAAATTTGACTTATTTTATATCTTAATATTTATATATCTAATTCAAATATAAAGTCAAGAAAAATATTGAAAAATATTGAAAAAATATAAAAATTGATTTTTACCGTCAATAATGTATATAATAAAAGTAAATAAAATAAATAAAAAATAAAATATTAATATTAAATTGAGAGGTTAAAGATGTATAAACGTCGGACGGATAGACCTTTGAAATACTTTTTGTTTTTTGCGGCTGCCGTATCGGTATTTTTAATTTCGGCGTCATTTTATGCTATGCCGTCCGCGAAGTGTTCGGCATTTTCTGCTTCGGTATTAAACGGGCGTTCGTCTGCATTTAAGAAAAACAAAAAAAAGAAATATTACACTGAAGGAAAGATGTATATAATGCTTAAAATTTCTAAAAATTTAAAAGCGTATATAAACAAAAAAAATCAAAAGGTTTATTATTTTTATAAAAAAAAATATTATTACTGGGCTAACGGCATATGGTTTGAATCGGCAAAAATTAACGGAATGTATGCTATTACTCCACAAAACGAGATACCGCGTCCTCTTAAACACGGTCCGCTTTTGAGAGTCAAAAGAAAAAAGATTCCGGCCGGATTTGCCGCTTTAAAAGTGCCGCCAAGACCGGTTAAGAAAGGATTGCCTAACGCGGCTACGGAACACTTATATAATCTTCCTCTCACTCTTCACGGACTTGTAATTTATCAAAAAAGCTTGAATTTTAACAAAATAAAATAGGCGGTAAAAATATATATAACGGAGGTTATGCGGTAATTTCGGCAATGGAATTTTTAAATATCTTAAAATATCCCGACCCAAAATTGAGGATTAAAGCAAATCCGCTTGAAATCAGCGATATTAAAAACAATATTCCTTTGATTAAAAGTTTGGTTTATACCATGTATAAAGCGGACGGTATCGGGCTTGCGGCTACGCAGGCGGGTATAAATAAACGCATAATAGTTTTAGACTTAGCCAGAAAAAAAGATAAGGAAATATCGTTTTCGCTCGACGAAGATATTATTCTTACGGCAAATAAAGACTTAATAATAGCCGTAAATCCGGAAATAATATTTAAGGAAGGAAAGACGACTTATGAAGAAGGATGTCTCTCCATCCCCGGTTTTAACGCAGACGTCGATAGGTTTTTTGAAATAAAAGTCAAAGCATACGATATTTCAGGAAACGAGTTCGTCATGGAAGCAAAAGATTTGCTTTCTATTGCTTTTCAGCATGAGATAGACCATCTCGACGGAATTTTATTTATAGATAAAGTTTCTCCGTTAAAACGCTCCTTATATAACGCTTCGCTTAAGAAAAAAAAGAAATTAGAGCATGCTGCCTCTTAAAACGGTCTTTATGGGGACGCCTAAAATTGCGTCGCTGTCATTGTTCGATATATTAAAACTTCAGAAAAACGGCATCGTCGATTTACAGGCAGTTTATACAAAGCCCCCGGTATGGGATTCTAAAAAAAAAGAATATATTGAATCGCCGGTCGAAAAAATTGCCCGTGAAAACCGCATTAATTTAAGAACCCCTAAAACCTTTAAAAATAACAGGGAAGAAACCGATTTTTTAAAAATCCTTGCCCCCGACGTTATAATAGTCGTCGCTTTCGGACTCATTCTTACCCCTGATATTTTGAATATACCCGTATATGGAGTATTAAATCTGCATCCTTCTCTTTTGCCGGATTTAAGGGGTCCAAGCCCTATACACTATACGATATTAAAAAGGATGAAATTCGGCGGAGTAACTATAATGGCTATGAATGAAGGCGTAGATACAGGTCCTTTGGCGGCTCAGCAAAGAATTGCTTTGGACAAAAACGAAAACTTTTCCGGTCTTTACGAAAAATTATCTTTAACCGGTTCTCTCTTGCTTTCCGAAGTAATAGAGACTGTATATAAGCATAGAATAAATTTTTTTGAATGCGGATACGGTCAGGATTTAGCAACAAAAGAAGACTATACGTCGCATGATTTAACCGCTTTAATAAAGCAGGAAGAGCTGAGAATAAATTTTTCCAAGGAAGAACCTGCGTTTATATATGCAAAAATAAGGGCTTTTTCTGAAGCGGGAGGAGCTTTTTTTATTTTAAAAAACAAAAACGTAAAAATATTAGAAGCAGAGTTAATAGTCGACGATACATGCGAAAAAACGGAAATAGAAAACGGAAAAACTAAAAACCGCGTTCAGCATGAAACATTCGAATATTCCGATTATTGCGGCGGTTTTTCGGATATTTATAAAAAAGAAATAGAAAAAGTATCTTCTAAATCCGATATTATTGCGGGTACGGCCGTCGTCGCAAACAAAACCGGACTGCTTATTTCCACGGTTAAAAAAGGTGTTTATATACGGTTAATCAAGCTTAAGCCTGAAGGCAGAAACATTATGAGTTATAACGATATCGTCAACGGATTTAGAATTAAACAGGGCGATTTAATATGTCTTTAAAAAAAGAACATGTTTATTTTTTGAAGATAGTATCGATTTCGCTTTTCGTTATTTTATCCGTATTTCTGCTTCTTTTCTGGATAATATCCGGCGGGTTGGAAAAAATCAGCCCATATTTGCCGTTATATATTTTTTTCGCTTTAGATTTTATACTGCTTTCTGTTATTATAATTTTTTTTGCGGGATTGATAGTCAGACGGAAAAACGGCGGCAAATCTTTTCTGGTTTATCCGGCGCGGTATATTTTGATAAAAATTCTTTATCCGATGGCTTTCTTTATCACTTCCGTATTCAGGATAAACAGGGACAAAATGCAGGCTTCGTTTGTCGAGATAAACAATTTCCTTCTTTTCTCGTTAAATAAAAACGTAGCTTTTGACAGGATATTAATACTGCTTCCGCACTGCCTTCAGCTTCATAACTGCAAGGCTAAAATTACCGACGACATAAACAACTGCTTGAATTGCGGAAAATGCAACATAAAAGAGCTTGCGGCGCTTTCCAAAAAGAAAGGCATATTTATGGCCGTCGCTACAGGAGGTACGCTCGCGCGCAGAGTTATAGAGGAGAAAAGACCTAAAGCCGTCATAGCAGTAGCATGCGAAAGAGATTTAAGTTCGGGAATTATAGACAGCTTTCCGCTTTTTGTTTACGGTCTGCCCAATATGAGACCTAACGGACCCTGCAGGGATACTCTTGTAGACGTAAGCGCGTTAGCAGAGCTTATAGAGAGGATTTCATAGTTTAATGATTGGGAAAAGGTGTCAGATTAATTTTCCGAATAAATTAATCGCTAAATTAATTAATTACCTAAAATTCGGAAAATAAAATCTGACACCTTTTCCTTGACACCTTTTCCTACAATTTCTTCCTCAAGTCGTTTATTCTTTTGGCTTTGCCTTGGCTTCTTTCGATAGTTTTAGGGGGGACTGCTGTTATTTTTGCCCTGATGCCGATAAGTTCGTATATTTTGTGGGATATTTCTTTCGTAACCGCTTCGATTTTACCTTCGCCGCCGTTAAAAATTTCTTCTTTGGGTTCAACTATTATGTTCATTTTATCTAAAAGATTTTCGGTATATAATTCTATTAAATATATAGGTTCTAAATAATCCAGTTTAAATAAAACGGATTCTATCTGAGAAGGAAAAACGTTAACGCCTTTTAAAATAATCATATCGTCGGTTCTTCCTTTTATTTTGTCCATCCTGACGAAAGTTCTGCCGCATCTGCATTTTTCTCTCGTAAGCCTCGTTATATCTTTTGTCCTGAATCTTATTACCGGCATTGCCTCTCTATTGAGGCTGGTCAGCACGAGTTCCCCCGTTTCCCCGTCTTTTAGAACTTCTCCTGTTTTTGGGTTTATTATTTCCGGAAAAAAATTATCTTCGTTTATATGAAGTCCGTCTTTGTAAATACATTCGTATGCTACTCCCGGTCCTATTATTTCGCTCAATCCGTATATATCGTACGCATCTATTTTAAGCGAGCTTTCTATTTTTTGTCTGAGTTCGTCAGACCATGGTTCCGCTCCGAAAATACCTTTTTTTAATTTAATATTTGATTTATCGCTAATTTTTTTATTTATTTCTTCGGAGAGAAAAAGAGCGTAAGAAGGTGTACAGAAAAGAACAGTTGCGCCGACGTCCTGCATCATGGTAAGCTGTCTTTCCGTAAAACCCGTCGACATAGGAATAATCATTAAACCTAATTCCTGCGCCCCGTAATGAAACCCTAAACCTCCGGTAAAAAGCCCGTAACCGTAAGCATTCTGCGCTATATCTTTTTTAGAAATACCCGCGGCGCAAAAAACTCTCGCCATTAACTTAGACCATATTTTGATATCGTTTTTTGTATATCCGGCTATAATAGGTTTTCCGGTAGTTCCCGACGATGCATGTATTCTTATTATTTTATTTAAAGGCTGAGAAAAAATTCCGAAGGGATAATTGTTTACGAGGTCGGATTTATAGGTAAACGGCATATTCTTTAACTCATCAATCGATTTTATTTTTTCGATGCCGCTTAAATTTTTTATTCCGTATTCCTTTAATCTTGTTTTTAAAAAACCGCCCCCGGAAAATATTAGTTTTAACGTTTTTTTCAATCTTTCCGTTTGAATCTGCGAAAGTTCGGAACGGTCGATAGTTTCGTATTTTTTTTCGTAATATTTTATATTCATAATGAAGTTCTGCCTTTTATAAATGCCTTAATATTTAAATCTACGGTTTTTTCGGGAACGTTTGTTTCAATAGTTTTTAGCCAAATATCTTCTTTTATATCCGTAAAAACCGATAACGCTCCTATAAGTATAATATTTGAAACTTTGACGTTCCCTAGATTTTCGGCAATCTGTTTATCGTCCAAAAGAGTCAAAGATTTAAAATTGTCTTTTAAAAGCGAGGCGATAGAATATATATCGGTAAAATTATTTATGATTGTATCATTTTTGGTTTTAGAAGTCCACGCCGGCGTTTTGCCGTCGTTAGACGAAACTATTATCGTATTTTTGTTTGCGAAACTGCTTGTATATCTTAAGGTTTCATAAATATCGAAAGAAAGAATCGCCGTAGCGCCGTTTTCCGGTATCAGCGGGGAAAATATTTTTTTTCCTAACCTTATATGCGTTGAAACCGAACCTCCCCTCTGCGACATTCCGTGAACTTCCGACGTTTTAATATCCATACCGCTTTCAAACGCCGCGAGGCTGATAATCTTACCGGCAAGTACGACGCCCTGCCCTCCTATTCCGCAAATTAATATGTTTTGTGTTGAATCGCCCATTTGTTTAAATTTATTTAAGCAGTTTTAATTTATTATCTAATTTATTCTATGTTTTATTTAATTATATTAAAAATTAAGATTGCCTTATTTCTTCGATAAAGTTAAAAACGCATATATCTTTGCATATAGAACATCCTATACAGGACGAATCTATAAAAGGAACAGGTTTTATTCCGTTCTTAGCGTTTATGCGGACTGTCTTATCGTACGGCAAGCGTATAGACGGACACCCGGTCTGCATACATAAATCGCATCCGGTACATCCGTCCGATATTTTAAATTTTTTTCCGGTATCTATTTTTTTGGGGTATAATACGCAAGGTCTGTCGGTTATAACTGCGTTAAGATTGTTTGAATCAAGCGCTTTTTTTAAAGTCTTAAGCGTTTCATTGTAATCGTACGGGTCTATGACGAAAATTTCTTCTATACCTATTCCTTCTATAATTTTTTTAATATCTATTTTATTTGAAATGGATCGGTTAAAAGAAAGGTTTTTCCCCGTTCCTGGATGATCCTGTCCTCCGGTCATCGCCGTAGTGGAGTTATCCAAAATAATAGCTGTAAATTTTGCATTATTATATTTTGCGTCTATAAGAGAAGTTATGCCGGAATGAAAGAACGTAGAATCGCCCATAATTCCTACGGTTTTTTTATGCGAAGATTTTGTAAGCGACAAACCTTGCGCCGCGCCGAACGCAAGTCCCATCGAAATGCAGCTGTCCATAGAACTAAGAGGCGGAAGCGCTCCGAGGGTATAGCATCCTATATCGCCCATAACGGGAACTTTTAATTTTTTAAGAGCGTAAAATACCGAAGTATGAGGGCATCCGCTGCACAAAGCGGGAAATCTCGGCGGCAGATTATTGCGTAAACTAATGCGGACGCTTTTGTCTGCATCTTTTTCTTTACCCGCCGTTTTTTTGCCTTTAAAAAAGCCTGCTTTTTTAAGTCCTGATAATATGATATCCGGATTAAATTCTCCGTCCTGCGGAAAATATTCTTTTCCTTTTAACTCTATGCCGAGCGAAGCGATTTCGTTTTGGATAAAAGGCTCTAATTCTTCAATTATAACTATGTTTTTAACGTTTTTTACAAAATCTTTAATTAATAAATCCGGAAGCGGATAAGAAAAAGACAGTTTTAAAAATGACGCAAAAGGAGCAATTTCTTTAGCGTACTGATAAGAAATGCCGCTTGTTATTATGCCGAATTCTTTATCGTTATATTCGGCATAGTTTAATCCTGAACGGTTAGAAAAATCTTTGAGCCGTTTTAACCTTTCTAAAGCGGCTTTATGTCTTTTTCTTGCATAAATAGGAACCATTACAAATTTTTCAGTATCTTTTTTGTAAGTATTTTTCGTATTTTTCAGTTCTTCCGGCGGCGTAAATTTGCCTGAAAAAACGGCGACGCTTCTTGAATGGGATATTCTCGTAGTAGTTCTTAAAATAACCGGAGTATCGAATTCTTCGCTTACGTCGAAAGCTTTTGAAGTAAAATCTAAACATTCCTGGCTGTCGGAAGGTTCGAACATAGGTATTTTAGCAAATTTTGAATAAAGCCTGTTATCCTGTTCGTTTTGAGAGCTGTGCATTCCGGGGTCGTCGGCGGTAACTACGACTAATCCTCCCCTTACTCCCGTAAGCGCAAGAGTCATAAGCGGGTCTGAAGCAACGTTTAAGCCGACGTGTTTAGTGGTAAACATTGCTCTTTTACAGCCGATGGACGTTCCTATCGCTATTTCCAACGCGGTTTTTTCGTTGATAGACCAGTTTACCGTTGCTCCGCAGTTTAATTTAGATAAATAAGGAAGTATTTCGGAACTCGGCGTTCCGGGGTAGCCGACTGCCGTGTAAACGCCTGCTTTTGCTCCGCCTAAAGCGATTGCTTCATTTCCGGTAAGAAGTAATTTTGAGTAGTCTAAAGTTTTATTAAGCAAAAAATTACGCCCGTATTTATTTTTTTTACGTTATATATTTTTATACAGCAATATAAATAAAGCAGATGAATAAAAAAATAAAGGGAAAACTAAAGAATTATATATAATTGCATATTTTACCGACGAAAAAATAGCTATAGTCAATATAGTATAGTATACAATAAAAAAAGAGTAATCCGATTAAATACGCGCACCTCGAATCGATACCGTTGCTTTCTTTCGAACCTGGCGGGGTTTTCGGCCTTAATACCGTACCTTCGGATTACTCTATAAGATTATAGCATAGACGAGTAGTTTTAAAAAGCATTATTTTTTAATCGTGATGAAGAAATTTGTCGTCCTGAACCTTGTCGTGTTTTCTTATATATTCCATAAGCATTGCGGCATGCTCTTTTTCTTCGTCTCTATTATGCGCAAGAATATGTTTTAATTCTTCGTCGGCGGTGTATTCTATTCTTTCCTGATACCAGTTAATTGCTTGAAATTCTTCAATAAGCGATTGTCTTGCCATTTCTAAGTTTCTGGTTTCTTCGCTTAAAGCGTCGTCTAAATGATGTTCGTCGCACATTTCGTTATCCCCCTTAATAATTAATCGATTAATCGGTTATATTAAATTAATAAATCTTTCCGTTTTTATGATTATAGCAAAAAACTGCACAATTTTAAAGCCGCCTTGAAAAAAACGCTTCAATCGTATAATATTATTATATGGAAAAAGAAAAAAAAATTCTTTTAGCGGTCGATTTAAATTTTGAAACGGGGTTCGTGCTTTCGTCTGCGGCATCTTTTTTCAGGGAATCCGCAGCGAGATTTCAAATATTGCACGTCATTCCTTACGACATTTTTTCTTTTTCCGGCAAAAAAAACTCTTTAAAATCAAAAGCGGCTGAAATACACTTGTCCATAGAGGATAAATTAAAGGAATCGGGTTTGTATTATTTAAACTACGAAATATCCGTATATACCGGCAATCCGCAGGAAGAGATTATCAATTTTGCAAAAAAAAACGCTTCCGATATAATTGCGGTCGGAACGCATCAAAGGGTCGGAATTAAAGAAATAGTATCCGGTTCCGTTTCTTTTTACGTCGCCAAACATTCGGTGTGTCCGGTGCTTTTAATTCCGCTTAAAAATACGGCGAAATTAACGGCAAAAGAGCTGATAAAAGAATCCGCCCTGTCTTTAATAAACCCTTCCTGATGCGATGACTATATGATTCTTATTTATGATTTTAAAATACCTGCGAAAATTAAAAATCCCGAAACTACCGGATCGACCGGATTAGAAGAAGAAATTTTTCCGGATTATTTTTTGAAATATTATAACGAAAAATCTTCCGAAGCAATAATCGATATAAAAGATTTTATCGGCAAAATAAAAATAATTAAAAAATCCCTCGATTTCAGGCAAAAAGAACCGAAAAACGTTTATAAGGTTTTAATAAAATTCGACTTTTCAGGCAAAAATGAAGACGAGATTATAAATATTTTATCCAGTATAGATATTAAAGCAAGAAAAGCAAAGGATGAAGAAGAAAAACTTTTTGACGGTGAAAATTCGTTAGATTTTGAAAGCGGAAAACAAAATAAAAATCACGGGAAAACCGATAAATGCAAAACTAAAAAAAATAACTCCGGCAAACCGGCTGTTTTAATAACGGGCATGGGTCCTGCGGGTATTTTTGCGGCGTTATATTTGTTGAAACAAGGTATAAGGCCTGTTTTGATAGAAAAAGGAAAATGCGTAGAAGAAAGGATAAAAGACGTCGATGCTTTAATGAATAGAGGGCAATTTAACAAAAAAAGCAACGTTGTTTTTGGAGAAGGAGGAGCGGGGACCTTTTCTGACGGAAAATTAACGACGAGAAAAGACGATGCGGCCGTGTCTTTCGTTTTAAATTTTTTGGTAAAAATGGGAGCGGATAAAAAAATTCTCGTAGAGCATAAACCGCATATAGGCAGCGATATTCTTATAGATATACTCAGAAATACAAGAAATTACCTTATCGACGGCGGAGCCGAGATTTTTTTTGAAGAAGAATTAAAAGATTTTGAAACCGACGATAAAAATAGTATAGTTTCTGCGGCGACCGACAAAAGAAATATTCCGGCGGATTTTTTAATCTTAGCCGCCGGTTCTAACAGCATAGATACTTATGAAATGCTGAAAAGGAAAAACGTATTTTTAGAAAACAAACCTTTTGCCGTAGGATTCAGGATAGAACATAAGAGGAATTTTATAGATTCCCTGTTCTTTAAAGGCGGCAGAAACAAAGACGATTTAAAATTCAGCGGAGTGTATTATAATCTTTCTTCCAAAGAATACGGCGGTTATTCTTTCTGTATGTGTCCGGGCGGAGTAGTGATAAATTCCAGTTCCGGCGAAAATATTCTGTCTGTTAACGGAATGAGTTATTCAAACCGCGATTTGGAAAATTCTAACAGCGCTATAGTAGCCGCCGTCAGGGCGGATACTATAGCGCTGTTAGACAAAAAAGAATATTCATTGGACGGCGGATTTCTTTCTTTTAGAAAAGATTTGGAAATTAAAGCCTTTAACGCCGGCGGAGGAAGCTACGGCGCACCTTATCAATATACGCCGGAATATATAGCGGACGTAATAGGCAAAACTAAAAAAGAAACGGGGTTTAATTTAAATTCCGCTTTAAAATCGGATAACGGCATTAAACGGAAAAATCTGATACCTGAGCCGTCTTATAAACCGTCCGTAAAATATTTTAATTTGTTCGAACTCGTACCCGATTTTATTAATCGTTCTATTGCAGGCTCTCTTATTGAATTCGATAAAAAATATAAGGGATTTGTTTCAAATTCGGTTTTAACGGCAATAGAGACGGGGACGTCTTCTGCCGTTAGAATTAAAAGAGGCGCCGATTTTGAATCTTTATCCGTCAAAGGTCTATATCCCTGCGGGGAAGGTTCCGGCTATTCCGGGGGCATAATAACAAGCGCTATAGACGGCATAAAATGTGCCTCAGCCGTTGCCAATAAAATTTTTTAAAGATAATAAAAACTCTTGCAATAAATTTTACAAAAATATAAAATCATCTGAAAGGAAATTATTTTTTATATAATATTATAAGATTATAATTACTAACCTCATATCGTAAAAGCGGGTGCTTTATATGAAATTCTTATCGAGCGGCGAGTACAAGAAATTAATCGACGAAATTAAAGAACTTAAGAAAAAAAACGGCGAACTTGAAGTTTCTTTAAAACGCAAAGACGCCGATAACGCTTCGGCTGTAGACGGATTCAAAAAGGAAATCGAATCTTTAAGGTCTAAAGTAGCTTCGCTTGAAGAAGATATCCGCAATAAGGATAATCTTTTGAATTCATGCGCAAGCGATTCCGAAGAGCTTCCTAAAATCAACGAACAATTTAGTCAATTTAAATCAAAATGCCTTGAATCTAAAACCGGAATTAAAAATTTCGTAGATTCGTTATCCCATATGTATTCAAGTTCTTTTTCTACGCTGGAAAAGACTTATCAGGATTCCGTCGAACTATACAAATTAACCCTTTTTACCGACGAAATTTTAAGCGCGATAGTGTCTATTACAGACCAGATTAATCTGCTGGCGTTGAATGCCGCTATCGAAGCCGCAAGAGCGGGAGAAGCAGGAAGAGGCTTTGCCGTCGTTGCGGACGAAGTCAGGAAATTATCCGAAAAATCGTCAAGTTCTACCAAAGAAATATCCAACGTTCTTTTCGGAATAAGAAAAGTCAGCGCCAAGCTTAACGACACGCTTAGAATAGACAGTAAAATGAACGAAGGGCTTATGAAAACTATAAAAAACATAGACGGCAAAGTCAACGATATATGCGTTTAGCATCCAGTAATATAAATTTATTAAAGAGGTATCATAACCATGGTGTCAGAAGTATTATACGAATCTCCAAACCATAAGTTCGTTTATATAGGAAAAGATGCCGACAGGCCGGATTATATAATTGATACCAACCAGTATCTGCTGATTCACGATAAAGTCGCGACGATTATGGATCCGGGAGGAATAGAAATGTTTTCTTCGGTTTCCTCCGCTTTTGCCGGCGAAGTAAGGATGTCGGACGTAAAATTTATATTCTGCTCGCATCAGGATCCCGACGTTAATTCATCCCTTGCTCTATGGCTTTCGATTACCGACTCAAAAGTTATTATAGACAGAATATGGTCGACATTTATTTCGCATTACGGCGCAAGACCTGAAAATATGATAATGATCGACGACGGTAATACCGTAAAGTTAAACATGACCAAAGATTACGCTTTCGATATTATTCCGGCTCATTATCTTCATTCGCCGGGCCAGCTTAATTTGTACGATCCCATATCTAAGATACTTTTTAGCGGAGATATAGGAGCCGCGCTGGTACCTAGGGAAGACTTGAAAAGCAAAAGGAAACCTAATGTTTTTGTGCAGGATTTCGATTCCCATATAAAATATATGGAGTATTTCCATAAAAGATGGATGCCTTCTAACGAACCAAAAAAAGTATGGATAGATAGAGTATCAAAATTAGATATCGAAATTCTGGCTCCGCAGCACGGTCTTATTTTTAAAGGCAAAGAAATGATCGACAGGTTTTTAAACTGGTTCGACGGTTTAAACGTAGGACTCTATTCTAAATAAAAAAATTAAAACTTATAAAATACTTAACAATTTAATAACTGCACTATAAGTTTTATAAATTATAAAAAAGTTTTTAAAATTTATATACGGGAGTCGGATTTAAAGTCCGACTCCCTTTTTACGTTTTATAATATACGCACGGATATGGAACGCTTTTATGACTAACCGAATATTGCTTAATAATTACAGCGACGATTTCGATTCTTTGACTTCTGCTATCGAAGCCGTTATTTTTGCTTCGGAAGAACCCGTTTCTTTAAAAAAATTGACGGATTTATTTAAAGTAAAAAAAGAAGAAGTATTAAAAGCCGTAGAATCTATAAAACTGGAATTTAACGAAAAATCGAATCACGGAATATATCTTTCCGTAAATGACAACGGCATAAGCTTTAAGACTAAGCCTGAATATTTCGATGCAATATCAGGCAGTTTGGAGATAAAACCTATAAAATTTACCGGTCCTCAGCTTGAAACTCTTTCTATTATAGCTTATAAACAGCCGGTTACCAAAAATGAGATAGACGCCGTCAGGGGATTCGATTCATCAGGCACACTGAAATTTCTTCTTGAAAAAAACCTTATTAAAGTCGCCGGAAGAAAAGAGATTGTTGGAAGACCGCTGATATATAAAACCAGCGATTATTTTCTGGAAGTTTTTAATCTTAAAAATCTTAACGATTTGCCTTCCGTCAAAGAAATGGACGATTTTGGCAAGAAAAGCGTATTAGAAGCCCTAAGCGGCAACGATAACGGCTCCGAAACCGAGAAAGAGCCTGCTTTGTTTGAATAGTTTTTATTTTGCTTAGGTGTTTTTATTTTACGTTTTCTGAATATATCGGGAGAATTAAATTTTTTTAAAAGTTTCATAGTATATAATAATTAACTGCATAAATTTGTGGTATAATTAATAAAAATAATTTTACTCCGCCAATCAAATATATAATATAATAAATATTTTAACAGGAGGAAAAATTGAAAAAGATTGCGCCTTCGATATTATCGGGCGATATATTAAATCTTTCCGAAGAAATAAAACTGCTTGAAGAAGCAGGTGCAGATTTTTTACATATAGATATTATGGACGGCATATTTGTTCCCAATATTACTGCGGGATGGAATATCGTTGAAGCAATTAAAGCCCGCACCGATATTCCTTTAGACGTTCATTTAATGATAGACCGTCCGGAAAGATATATAGAACAATTCGTTAAAAGCGGCGCAGATATCTTAACGGTGCATTTTGAAGGGACTACTCATCTTCATAGAGCGGTCGAAAGAATCAGGGAACTGGATGCAAGCCCCGGAGTAGCGATAAACCCGGCAACGCCCGTGGATTTTTTAAGCGAAATACTTCACGACGTAGACCTCATACTTATTATGTCGGTAGACCCAGGCTTCAGCGGACAGGAATTTATATATTCTTCTTTATTTAAGATTGAAAAGCTTCATGGAATAATACAAGAAAGAGAGCTTGAAACTCAAATTGAGGTCGACGGCGGAATAAAAGTATTAAATATAGCCGAAGCGGCTAATTCCGGAGCAGATATTATAGTCAGCGGCTCAGGAATATTAGGGACAGAAAATTATATTGAAACTATTAACGAAATGCGCGAAAGAATTTAATTACAAAAAAATAAAGAAAAAAAAACAACAAAAAATAATGGAAAAAAAATACAATAAGTAATATAATAATAATTTCTACACTTCATTTCGGGACGTAGCGCAGCTCGGTAGCGCACTTGCTTCGGGAGCAAGGGGTCGCTGGTTCAAATCCAGTCGTCCCGACCATTCAAAACCGTAGTAAATAAGCCTTTCCAGACTACCTTAATAAATTTTATATTGATTATAATTTGCATAAATTTTATAATTTTTATATGATTTTTGTCCCAATTTTTTCCAAAAGAATTTACAAGCAAGGAGAACGAAAATGTCCGGAAACATAAGACTTAGAGGTAAATTTTACCACTACGACTTTATGATAGACGGCAAACGCTATAAAGGTTCATCAAATTACGTCGAGAAATCTGTTAACGACGTATGGAATAATGGCGGTGAAAAAAGTTAGCAGTTTTTATACCTAAACTAAAAATCAGAACCCTTAAAAGGAAAATACGAAGGATTTTTTTATAAATATTATAAGGATAGCAATTTTAACGTTTTATTTAGTGTTGTTTGTCAAGAGATTTGACCCCTTTACGCATTTAAATTTGACCCCCTACAATTTAATCTCTTAAATAAACAAAAATACTTTTCACCTCCTTTTTATAATTTTAACTGCAGTCGCGTATTTCTGTTTCAATAGACACTGAATTAAAATTCCTGTTTTCACCGATGAAAAAGCCAGGTCGTTACTTTCTGCTAAATCAGATATTCGAAGTTATTTATTGAAGATTTAAGAACATATTAATTTAAGAATATCTAAAACTGTATCTAAAATTTTAACATGAGGTTTTAAAGAAATGCAAAGAGGTTCTAAATTAGACGAAATTTAAAGATTTATATCGAATTTTTTTTAAATTACATTATGTCAGGCTGAGCGAAATTTTACACGGTCTCAATTTGTCAGCGCAAATCAGACGAAAAATTTTAAATAAAATTTATTATTTTCAGCTTGCTTTATACATTCCATTTTATATTACACATACTTTATTTCTTCCTAGTAGTTTTGATTTATACAATGCTTCGTCCGCCCTTTTTATAGTGTCATCAGGAGTTTCTCTTTCTAAAACCTGTGTAATTCCTATGCTTACTGTTAAATTTATATTGTGAATAAATTTATGGAATTCAATAGCCTTCATTATTTTTTCAGACATTCTTTCGGCATTTATTTTTAAAGTATGCGGAGCTACGACTAAGAATTCGTCTCCTCCCCATCTTATTAGGTAATCCGAAGCCCTTATATTATTTTTTATAATAGCGGCGGATTCTTTTAATATTATATCTCCAACGCTGTGTCCGTACATATCGTTTATTTTTTTAAAATTATCTATGTCTATTATAACTAAAGAAACAGGATATCCATATCTAAACGCGCCTGTATATTCACGGTTTATTATTTCGTCATATTTATTTCTGTTAAATGCATTTGTCAGATTATCCGTAGTGGCCAGTTTTTCCAAAATTAATCTTTCATTCACAGCTTTTTCGTTATATCCCGCCACAGCCAAAGTGACGTCTATCGCCATAATCTTTTGAGTAGAATTAATCACGTTTAATAGTATATCGTCGTCTATTCGCAGTTCCTGTATTTCTTTTTTTATAATCTCCATAAACAAAGACAAAAGATATGCGTAAGATTTTATATATATATCTAAAGATATTCCGTTATTAAAATGCGTAAAGCCAATCTTAAGCCTGTTGAAAAAATAATCCTCGTCATAATTTAGAGAAAAAAATTCTTTGATATATTGCGAAAGATATTGCTTAAGTTTATTCAATAAAGACGGTTCCTTAAGTATAATTTTTTTTATAACTTTAAATTGAAGAAGGTGATTATAAAATTTATCGGCTATCAGATAAGAATTTTTAATCATTAAATCTTTGACTATTGAAATATTTTCAATGTCTTTTTCGTCAATATCGGAAAATTCTAAATTAAATTCTATATTATTTTTAGAAATTAGAAAATAAATTTTATTAAATGAGTTTTTATTTAAATTTTCTTTTTCCAGTACTTTTTTTAAATTGCGCATTATTTCGTTCATAATTATTCTTCTCTCCTCCATTCAGATATAACGATATAACATTTACAATAAGTTATACCAGTCTTTCTTTTATTTTCATAACTTGCCTCATTTGCATAGCAGGAATATAAAATCATACCGTTTTTTACCTGCAGATGCTTTAAAGCAGATAAATTAAATTTGTGCAAATATTTATTAAAATTAAAAAATTTCGAGAAAATAATGTCTATTGAAAATATTAACGATGTAAATAGCAAGAACGTTTTCGCTTTTGCCAGCCAATTTCTATAAAGATATGCAGCCGTCGTTGTCACGTATAGTTTTATCCCTATATAATGCGGGGGGGGGGGGTAATATTAATATTACATTTTATCATGGCAGTTTCTTTTTATTAATTTTTTATTAATTTTTTATTATTTAATTTTATTTTTAAAGTTTTAGTGCAGTTGTGCCTTTTAATAATATACAAAGGCTCAAAAGAATAAAATTGATGCGTTTAATTTTTATAATGATTTTTAACGGTCATGATATCGTCGAATCCTTTTGTGAACGCGTCAAATACCGCAGGGTCAAAATATTTTCCGACGCCCATTTCATTTTTCATGATACTTATACTTTCTTCTACAGAATACGCCGGTTTATAAATTCTTTTATTTGTCAGGGCGTCGAACACGTCGCTAACAATGCAAATTCTGCCGGAAATAGGAATATCTTCTCCTTTAAGTCTGTTCGGGTATCCGTATCCGTCATATCTTTCATGGTGGGACAAAGCTATTTCCGCTCCGAATTTCATAATTTTAGAATCCGAACCGCTAAGTATATCATATCCCTTTACTGTATGCGTTTTCATTATTTCAAACTCATCGTCGGTTAATTTTGCAGGCTTTAGCAATACATAATCCGGAATAGATATTTTACCTATATCGTGCATAGGCGAAGATTCTAAAATATCCATCTGAAAATCGTAGTCAAATCCCAAATGTTTCGCAATTATCATGCAGTAATAAGACATTCTTTCAATATGGGCTCCCGTATCTTCGTCGCGGAATTCGGCTATGCGCGACAGCCTTTTAATAAAATCGTCGCCAAGTTTTTCCTTTTCGTTTATTTCTTTACTGTAATAAGCTCTTATAACTAAGGTAATATCCAGATTTATAATTTTTTGTATGGAGTTGACGACATTCAGAATTTCTTTGTGCGAAAAGCCGCGTTTCGGGAGTTCGTCTTTTATAAAATAGATAATTAAAGATAAGAAATAAGAATAGCTTCCCATAAAAACGTTAAAGGGTATATTGACGTTTAAGTGGGTAAGACCAGTGTTAAATCTGAGAGCAAGATAATTGTCGTCGTACTTTAAGGAAAAAAGCTCTTTAAAATACGATGTATGCACTTTTCTTAAGTGTTCCACAAGTCCGGGCTTTTCAAGCATAATATCTTTCGTTTCTTTAAATTCAAGCAGATGGTCGTAAAATTTATCTATAAGGAAATCCATATTTTCAATAATCAATGAATTTATTTTTGAAAGATTTTCTAAATCGTTTTCGGTGAGTTCTAAAAATCTGTGTTCAAAATCTATGGATTTTGTAGAGAAGATATCTATAATTTTTTTTTCAATACTCGGTTTTAAATTTGCGTCTTTAATTGTTTTTAAAAGCTGCATATTCACCCCCCCCCGATATTTTAAATAAATTATTTAGGTTAAATTTTTCTCGGCAATAGATTTTCTATGTTTATAATTATTATATATTACGCTTATTTTTCAATAGTTTGATGTTATTTATATTGTTAATTTATATTTTTATAATTATACATATTTTATTATAATAAATCAATGTTTATAGGGCATCCAATTATACAGACTTCGGATATACGCTATTTTGTGAAAAGCTCTTTGGGCTTCACGATATAAAATTAAGCGACGAAACCATAAGAAAGGTTTTATTAGAGGAAGGTCTGCTCCAAAGGAAAATGGAAACAAAGCTACGCATGTATTTTGCAAATCGTTTTTCCCCAAAATTGCAAACAAAATTCCCCACTTTTGCAACGGCTTTTCCTCAATATTGCAATTAAAAAAATTGCATAGTTTTCGTCGTTTGCAATAATATTTTTGCAATTTAAATTATTGCAAAAATATCTCCCTTGATTTTCTGTATATCGTAAAATAAAATTGGTTCTTTATTTTAAAAAATAAAGCCTGCAAATTATTGCGAATACGTAGAGCTTGTCCCCAAACTTGATTATCTTTCCGTAATAGTGCTATATTTATTTATAGAGTTATTAATTTTAAACAGAGGTTTGCAATGTCGGGCAAGGATTTAATAATTAATGAAATTGATAGAATACCGGAAGAACTTCTTCCCGAAATATTGGATTTTATTAAATTTTTAGAAGTTAAAAAAGAAAATACGATTCATTCTTCACAGGTTCTTTCCAAAAGAATTTTTGAAAAGATATGGGATAACGCTGAGGATGCCGCATATGACGCCTTATAAAAAGGGCGATATAATTCTCGTTCCCTTTCCTTTTAGTAATCAAACATTTTCTAAAAAAAGGCCCGTCGTCGTAATAAGTTCCGATTTTTACAATAGCCGTTATTTAGATATAATTATAATGGCGGTTACAAGCAATACCCAAAATCCCCTTAGAATCAGAGAGTGTCTTATCGGGGATTACGCTTCTGCCGGACTCCTAAAGTCTTCGGTTATTAAGTCCGCTATATCTTCAATAGATAAATCCTTGATTTTGAAAAAATTAGGAACATTATCGTCTGAAGATCTAGATTTGTTAGATAAAACGCTAAAAGAATTCTTCGGAAGACCGAATATCCTTAATTTTGCTAAAAAATCATGTTGTTTTGTTAACGACCTATGGCGATTATACTCATAATTTATTTAAGTTGCCTTGACAAATAGGCACAGTATAAGCCATGCTTTTTAGGGGTCTAATGCAGTTCTTTTTCGATATATTCTTTAATTTCTTTTTCAAAATAAGATTGTATTTCTTCTTTGGTAACTTTATATTTCGGTTTTAAGTATTCGATATTTTCGTCTTTAATATCTTTTGTATAAGTTAAAGCGGTGCTAAATAGCCTGAAAGACATGCCTGGAATGAATTTATATGCGTTATTATATATATTTTCCAATCCTATGTGGTATTTAGATAAAACATAATTATCGTAATAATCCCTGAATACCGACCTTAAAAAAAGCGCATGAACTTTCATTGCGGAAAGTTGATCTATTGTCGCTATATTAATCCCTTCTATTTTATTTTCCTCGGCTGAACCGGAAGGCGATAAAAATTGCCATGCCTTATTAGACGATGCGTTCATGAAAGTAACTTTAACTTTATCGCATAACAAATCGATTTGTTCTTTACCGTTTAATAATATTTCATAATCCTTAAATAAATTAGAAACAGATAATATATTTTTTTTATCGAACCAGTCTTTATGCGTAAAAAAATCAAGGTCTTCGCTCTGCCTGTGTCCGAGCCTGATAGCTAAAGCGCTGCCTCCTACTAAAACAAAATTATCTAAAAAATCTAATTTTGACGTCGAGAATTTATTGAAAACTTCTCTTGTATTCTGCAATAAATTTTCCAATAGTTTTTCGTTCATGATTGCGTCGCTTTTATGATATTAATTAATTTATCTAATTTTGTTTCTATTTTAATATTATCCATATCGGTTTTAAAGAAGAATTTAGCCAAAAAATAGTTTGCAGGTTTATATCTTTTATCGGGCAAAAGCGCTTCCGTCCAGACTTTATATATAGTATCATAAGGATATGTCTGGAATAACAGTATTAAGTCTTTTATATCTCCGTATAATAGGATTTTTTCTATAAGAAGTTCTTCCGGAATGTCTGCAACGGTTATATCTTTAGAATACGACCAAAAAAGGTTTGAATCTTTAGCGGTTTTAAAAAGTATTTCTTTATTTTCCATAATTACTACTAATTTATAATATTTCTAGTCTTTGCTTTTCATATCTGCGATTAACAGGTAAATCTTTTAGTCTGCATAATACTTCTTTTTAAATTCCTTTTCATTATTGGTTATTAGTGTAATATTTAAACTTAAGGCATGAGCTGCTATCAATAAATCCATAGAACCTATGATATTGCCGGTTTTTTCTAAAAACGCTCTTATTTTTCCATATGCCAGCGATGCTTTGTAATCATAATCGACTATATTTAACGGGGATAAAAACTTTTCAAAAGCATCCTTATTTTTGGCGGGATATTTACTTTTTTCGGCACCGTAAAATAGTTCGGATGTAGTTATCGAAGAAATACATATATCAAAAGGGCTAAACAAAGAAAATTTTTCCTTTACCCAGGATGGTTTGTTTTTTATAATATAGATACAGATATTAGTATCGAGCATATATCTCATTCAAAAATTGCCGTCCTTTTCTGAACGCTGGGCTGGTTCCTGTCGTTCATAAAATCTTCGCTAAAATTGTCTAAACTTGCAAAAAGCTCTTTCCAATAATCTTTTTTAGGAATTAATATCACGCTTTCCCCAATTTTTTTTATAAGCACCTCCTTGCCTTCAAATCTGTATTCCCTCGGCAATCTAACCGCTTGGCTCTTTCCGTTTTGAAACAGTTTTGCCGTTTTAATAATACTTTTCATAATTTACCGCCTCCTCCTTTATTATCAATATATACTAAATAGTATATATTATACAATAAATTTTTGCAAAATTTTAAACATCTTTCCGTGAAGCTAAATATTTATCGTATTCTCTATTGGTGTTGAGAAGTTTAAATAAATTTAGCGGTTTAATAATTTATTGGCATTAGGTTTCCTTTAAAAATTTTTAAAATGCTTTATTTTAATATTTATACTATATTTAAATAAAAGTTGAGCTTGCAGATTTATTTTTTACTAGACCTATAGAACTCAATTTTAAATTGGCATAGATAGAAATAAAGCAGTAGTCTAAATTATAAAAGAATTTAAATCAACTTTTTAATTTATTTCTATAAAAAATCTCCTAATTTTATCGGCGCATATCCTATATTAGCAGGAGAGACGTTTATGAGATTATCGAAAATTTTTATTTTATTATGAATATGTCCGTGGATGTTAATGTCCAATTTGTTCTTAATGAATATTTCCTCTAACTGTTCTATCGGAAATTTAAATGGGTTCTCATCCGGGTAATTATTGTAGCCGTGTTTATTTGTAAAATAAGTCAGCGTATTTAAAATTGAATATATAAAATAAATGGTATCTAATAAATGGTATCTGATTTATTTATTCCCTTACTCCCACCTGCATTTGCAGTGTAAAGTAAGGGAAATATAAGAATAAAAAAGGCGTCTGATTTATTTACCCCACTATTTTTACTTATATGTGTACTATGGAGTAGTGTGGGAGGGTGGTAATACATAGTCAAACATAGATAAATTTCACATTTTAAAAGGAGGCATTTAAAATGGGTAGACCTGTAGACACATTGGCCAGTTTTCTTATAGGTATGTGGGTTACAAAATACGTATTAAAAATTGGCTTTATTCTAGGATTAATAATGTTTGCAATTTTTTTACTGTGGTTCTTTTACATGCTATTTTTAATAATTTGGCCTTATCTTCTTGGTTTGGCTATAATAGCAGGTATAATTTTTTATCTTCTAAAGCGTCGTAGTGTCGAAAAAAGTATACAAAAAAATATCTGATTTATTTCTTCCCTCACTCCCACCTGCATTTGCAGCGGGGGAGTGAGGGAAATATAAAAATTGTGAACACTAAGAAATATCTGGAAAGTTCAAAAAGACAATAAAGAATTTATCGATAAAAAAGTGATAAAAGACTTTCTTTATGCACTGATATTTTAGAATCAGAAAATTAAGTTTAAATAACGATAATTTAAATGCTTGCGAAGAAATCGAAAAGATTAAAAATAATCTTCTTAAATACTGTAAACTCGATACTTTTGCTATGCTTAAAATATTGCAAAAATTAATTGAATATATAGAGGGCGACTAAAATAAAAAATTCGTTAAAGTTTTGATATTTTATTTTTTATGTTATAATAAAAATACAATATATAAAAATATATTGTCAGCAACAGTTATTGTTTTTATTTTGCTGACACTTATATTTTACAATTACTTGAGGGTGGCTCTAAAGTTTCTAACGGTGAATTGAGGTATTATTAATCTTACAAACATTAAGGAATTTTTATGGCTAAAATAATTAATTTTTATAATACGGAAGTGTCAGTTGAAAATTCAAAAGTAATGCAGAAATGGCTAAATCTTTCAGAAGAACTAAAACAGAAACTAATAAATAATGTCGTTTGTTCTGTTTGTGGTATGACTACTATTATTGATTATATTGTCGTTCCGAATGAATATTACTGCGATGTTGTTTTAAAAGGAAAATGCAAGCACTGCGGAAAAGAAGTCGCAAGATTAGTCGAGTTGTAAATATATCGTGTGTTTGATATCTTTTATGATTTTGAGTCGTTGCCGTATAATTAAAATTTAAATTAATGAGAATTGAAATAATGCTTAAAATTATCGGTTTTATAACTGCTCTTTGTATTTTGGCGATACCTTTCTCTTTCTGATTATTATGCGGATTATTATATGATTCATATGACCGATAATATTATTTTTCGTTTAGGCTGAAAATAATTTAGAATAGAATTATAAGATTAATTTTGTTTTTATAAATTTAAGGAAACTGCTAATTCAATCATTAATACTTTCTATATTTTCTAAATTCAGTTTTAGATTATATTAATTATTTTGTTTAAAGAATAATGAAAAAAAGCTGTTCCCCCCACGCATTTAAATTTGACCCCTCCATATATTTAAGCTTTTGAGCAAAAATTTAAAAATTAGCGCAAAAAATCATAATTGATTTCATTATAGATTAGCAATATAATTAAAAGCAGTAATGAATCAATTAAATGTAAGGAATACGATATAAATGATTACAGCAAAAATAACTTCAAAAGGACAGGTTGCTATACCTAAAGATATAAGGGACGTTTTAAAAAGCAGTATAGTAAAATTCAATTTAAAGTTTATAAAATACCTAAAAGAGAAATAGTCGATACGATGAAAAATTTGCTTTCTTTTAATGGCATGAGAAATAAAGATACGGAACTTTTTATCAAAGCTCTTGATTGCTATGATATGTATAACGATTTAAGCCTAATGGATTGTTTTATATGCGTAAAGTTTAAAAAACTTAAAATAGATATAT
>JAJYHI010000030.1 GCA_021784835.1 bacterium | reverse complement strand
ACAAAGACGGCTTTATCAGTTTCAAAATACCGCGGACGGAAAAAAGAAAATCATAAGGAAAATAAAATGTTAAAACGTCATCATTGCTTCTATAAAGATTATCCGCAAAATCGAAACCTGTTTTAGTGGTAGCGGAAAGATATACTTTTTTACCGTATTCCGACTGCAGTAAATAGATAAAATTTACCGCCGCCCTCATCTCTCCAAGCGAAACAGCGTGAATCCAGACTCCTTCCTGAAAAGCCGTTTTTTTTAAAGGCTTGAAAGCGGCAGGGAAAAATTTATATACGTAGCCTTCGCTTTTTTTATTTTTCGTCAGGTTAAACAGGACTAATGCGGTAAAGAAAAAAGGAAATAAAAACAATAAAAGAATATTGTAAACGGCAAATAAGGCTTTTTCCATATATAAAAACAGCTATTCCATCTGCTTTAAAAGAAGATTTTTATAAATTCCGTCCATTTTTATTAAATCATCGTGGCTTCCGCTTTCGGCTATTTCTCCTTTTTCGAGGACATAAATCGTATCGGCATGTTTTACGGTAGAAAGCCTGTGGGCTATTATAAGCACGATTTTATTTACGCATAAGCCTCCGATAATTTTGCTTGCGCCGCCGCTACTTTCTTCGTATCCGAACAGCGCCTGCTGAATTTTCTTTTCGGATTCTCCGTCTAAAGAAGAAGTGGCTTCGTCGAGTATAAGTATGGGGGCATCTTTTAGAAACGCCCTGGCGATTAAAATTCTCTGTTTTTCTCCGCCGGAAAGCCTTGAGCCCGCCTCATCGACGAGGGTATCGTATCCTTCCGGAAGATTTTTTATAAATTCGTCGGCAAATGCAAGTTTTGCGGCATTTATTATTTCGTCCATGCTTTTGCCGCTTGTTCCGTATTCTATGTTGAACCTGACCGATTCGTTAAACAGGACGACGTTCTGGGAAACGTAAGATATGGAATCCCTTAGCTCTTTTAAATTAAATTCTTTTATATCTATTCCGTTAATATTTATTTCTCCCGCAGACGGTTCGTAAAAACGGGGGAGCAGCATAGAGAGAGTGCTTTTGCCCGCTCCCGAAAAACCGACTATCGCAGCTATTTCTCCTTTATTTATTTTTATGTTAATATTTTTAAGGTCGAAATGTTCGCCGGTTTTTTCTTTTTCTTCGCCTCCGTCGTATTTGCCGTAACCGAAATAAAGACCTTTTATTTCGAGGGCGGTAATTTCTTTAGGGACGGAAGTCTTTCCGCCTTTCTCTTCAGGCTTTTCGTCTAAAATACCAAAAATCCTGGTTCCGGCGGCTATACCCTCCTGCAGGCTGTTATTAAGGCGCGAAAGGCTTTTTACGGGCTCGTAAAGAAGGAGTATGGCAGTTAAAAAGGAAAAGAAATTACCCGGCGTATATCCGAATTTTATAACCTGAAGCCCGCCTATAAATATTATTGCCGCAACCGAAATTCCTCCTATAAGTTCGACGAACGGCACCGTAAGTCCTCTTATTTTCGTCATTCTCATAAAAAATCTGTAGAGATTGTCGGATAGCTTTTTAAACCTCTTTATTTCAAATTCTTCCATATTGTAAGCTTTAACCATCCGCAGGCCGGAAATAGTCTCGTCTAAAAACTTCGTTATGCTTCCCATTTCGTTCTGGGTATCGGTGCTTGTTTTACGAGCCTTTTTTCCAAGAAGCGTCACCGGAAAAATTACTAAAGGAAACAGGACTAAAACAGCTATGGCAAGATAAAAATCCATATAGAATACTACGGCTAAAAGAACTATCATGGTTAGGATATCTTTCATAACGGCGCTGACTGAATCGGACACCGTTCTTTGAATGATATTTATATCGTATGTTATTCTTGCTATAAGTACGCCCGTTGGAATCTTGTTGAGCTTTGAAACCGGCAGTTTTACTATCACCGAATATACTTCGTCTCTTAACGACCTTATAATATTCTGTCCGACCGAACCTATGTAATAAAATTCCGCGTAATAAAAAACATTTTTTACCAAAAAGATTAATACGACGAGCAAAGGAATTAGTACAAGTTCGGTATAGCTTTTAGTTATAAATATATTATTTATAAGAGGTTTTACTATATAAGCCAGCGCGCCGGTAAGAGCTGAAACTACCGCCATGCTTATTACCGCCGTAATAAGCCTTTTTTTATAAGGCAGGATATAGGGAAGCAGTCTTTTTAAAACCGACAGGTCTTTTTTTATATTTTTCTTATTAAGCATATTTTATTATTTTATCATAAATAATACCTGCCGCGGCATCAAACGGGTTAACGCCGGCATCTAAAGTAGAAATTACGGCAGATATCTTATTTAATACGGTTTTCCGGTATCCGTCATCCTTTAAAAATTTATCGGCTTCATTAAAGATATTTTGGGGCGTAAATTTCGATTCTATTAACTCCGGAACCACTAAATCGTCCGCAAGTATGTTTATGAGGCCTGCGTATTTTATTCTTACCAATATTTTGGCAAGAATATATGTTAAATAGTTTAAATAATAAA